>JAISWY010000093.1 GCA_031270925.1 Candidatus Symbiothrix sp. | reverse complement strand
CTCGAATTTTCGATTCGGGCAGTTCGACGAACAGGTTGCGAATGTCGGAAAAAATGCCTGTGTAAGTAGCCGGATTTGAGCGCGGCGTCCGTCCGATCGGCGATTGATCGACGTTCACTATTTTATCAATAAATTCCAGTCCTTCAATTGATTTATAAGGCAAAGGGTCTTGCAACGAACGATACAAGCGTTGGCTGAGCAGAGGTTGTAACGTTTCATTAATCAAGCTTGATTTTCCGCTTCCCGAAACGCCGGTAACACAGATAAATTTTCCCAACGGAAGCGTCAGATTTACCTTTTTCAAATTATTTCCCGAAGCGCCTTTCAAAACGATGAATTTGCCGTTGCCTTCCCGTCGTTTTTCAGGAATGGCAATTGTTTGTTTTCCATTTAAATAATCCGACGTTAAAGTGTTGGATTTCAGCATTTCTACGGGAGTTCCGGCGAAAACGACTTCGCCACCCAAGCGTCCGGCACGCGGGCCTAAATCGACAACATAATCGGCGTTCAGCATCATATCTTTGTCGTGTTCGACTACGATAATCGAGTTGCCCGTGTTACGCAGTTGTTTCAGCGATTCGATGAGGCGGGCGTTGTCGCGCTGATGCAATCCGATGCTCGGTTCGTCCAAAATATAAAGCACATTAACCAATTGCGAGCCGATTTGCGTAGCTAAACGGATGCGCTGACTTTCGCCGCCCGACAAAGAGGCCGAAGCACGGTTCAAAGTCAGATATTCCAATCCTACATCCAACAGAAAACGGATGCGGTTGCGGATTTCCTTCAATATTTCGGCGGCAATCAGTTTTTGCTGTTTCGAAAGATGCGGCTCGACAGAATGAATCCAATCGTTCAATTCCAAAATATCCAAAGCTGCCAAATCGGCGATATTTTTACCGTGTATATAATAATGCAAGGCTTCCTGATTGAGGCGCTGCCCGTTACATTCGGGACAGGTAGAACTGCGAAGGAACTGGTCTGCCCATTTTTGCGCACCGGCCGAACCTTCCTGTTCCTGCTGCATCAAAATATATTTGCTTAGGCCTTCGAAATTCAGAAAATAATGCGACTGGTCGCCCAGTGCTGCATTTTTTATTTGCAAGCGTTCGTCGGTTCCGTTCAAGATATCGTCAATCGCCTCATCGGGAACGTTTTTTAAAGGCGTTTTTACATCCATGCCGTATTTTTCCAAAATCGCGTCTATCTGCCAGAACATCAGCGTGTCGCGATATTTTCCCAAGGGAACGATTCCGCCTTGATGGATATTCAATTCAGGGTCGGGAATAATGGTTTTGAGGTCAATCTGATTAATAGAACCGATGCCTTTGCATCTGGGGCAAGCACCTTGCGGCGAGTTGAACGAAAAATTGTGTGGAGCCGGCTCGCTGTACGACAATCCGGTATCGGGGTCCATCAGGCGGCGGCTGAAATGGCGGGGCGAATCGCTATCCATTTCCAAAACCAGAGCGATGCCGTCGCCGTGCCGCATGGCTGTATTCACACTTTGCTTGATGCGTTTTTCATCCTTCGCGTCAATCAATAATTTATCGACAACCACCTCTACCGAGTGATTTTTGTAGCGGTCGAGTTTCAATCCCGGAACCATTTCGCACAATTCGCCGTCAATACGAACCGTGAGAAAGCCTTTTTTCCGCAATTGTTCGAACAATTCCTTGTAATGGCCTTTGCGGTTGCGCACGACCGGAGCCAAAAGATAAATTTTTTTACCGGCGTACTGCTCCAATATCAGGTGTAAAATTTGCTCTTCGGTGTATTTGACCATTTTTTTGCCGCTCAAATAGGAGTATGCCTCGCCAGCGCGGGCAAAAAGCAAGCGGAAAAAATCGTAAATTTCGGTAGTCGTTCCTACCGTCGAGCGCGGACTGCGGTTGGTCGTTTTCTGCTCGATGGAAATAACGGGACTCAAACCGGTAATCTGATCGACGTCCGGCCGTTCCAGATTGCCTAAAAATGAGCGGGCGTAAGACGAAAACGTTTCGATGTAGCGGCGCTGCCCTTCGGCGAAAATCGTATCGAAAGCCAGCGACGACTTACCGCTGCCGCTCAATCCGGTAATAACCGTGAAGCGGTTACGGGGAATTTGCACATCTATATTTTTGAGATTGTGAACCCGTGCGCCTTGCACGTCCACCTGCTCTGTTTCCTGCTGGCTCATCGAAATTTATTTGATATTCTTAGGATTTTGGGGCAAAGTTAATGGAAAAATGTTGATTTTCAAAAAGCAGGGTTTTCAGATGTTGAAAATTTGCATGATTTTACCTGAATGTTGGGGAATTTTACCTGAAATTTCGGTAAATTTACCCCAACATTCCATAAAAATAGCCCAAGGTTTCGTATTTTTATCGAAACCTTGGGCAAAAATCATGAAAATTATGGCCGCTTATTCCTTCGCTTCCAAACTCTCTTTATTTGTTTCTGACACACCGTACATGATGGCGACCATCCGTCACACCTTGTTCTATTCCGCTGTTGCCTCCCTGTATCTTGGTATATACCCATGCATTATCGCCGGACTCATCCAGCGTACTACTCCAATAGGAGCCGTTACTGATAATATTAGTATCACTTTCATCAATGTTTACTAATTCGGCAATATTCGGTAAACGCCATCCCTGACCCAACTTCGTCGTACAGGCAGTCGGAGCATCAGCCTTATTATAAGTATTGAGAAGGTATTCGTACTCGGAAACCTCTAAATCATTGCCTGTGGCGGAAAAACCTTGGACTCCCAACTCAGAGAGATCATTTCCCCATAAACCATCTTTATTCGCTGGTCCGTTGAATACTCCATTCGTAATCAGAGGGCCTATAGGCGCCGGCTGACCGTCGGTAAGTACTATAAATTCTTGGTTTGCGGTAGTTGCACTGTTTCCGCAATCATTCATTGCATAAACCGTTAATTCTCCTGCATATATAATTGCTTTTGCACTACTTGCCATTACTACGCAATGGCGGGTGTCGTCCTGACCGATAACCGTTAATCCTCTGTCGTCGGGAATACTCCATTTATAACTCGTAGCATAGGGAACGTTATCAACCATTATTGTGTATATGTTGGGTATTGTTGCATGGTTGGTAACGATAATTTCTCCCGGCTGTGCAGGAAGTTGACACTCGAACAACGACCGCCACCGGTGGCCATCCCAAACATACATTCC
>JAISWY010000116.1 GCA_031270925.1 Candidatus Symbiothrix sp. | reverse complement strand
AATAACGTGCTGATTGCTTCCAATGTGCAAATATATACCGCTGCTCACCCCGTAGAATTAAATGACCGGTTAACACCGGACTGGCATGAAGGAAACCCTGAATATTTTTGTCGGACTTTTGCACTTCCGGTTACCATAGAAGACGGTTGCTGGATTGGTGGAGGCGTTATTATCGTGCCGGGAGTTACTATCGGGAGAGCGTCCGTTATAGGAGCCGGAAGCGTGGTAACCAAAGACATACCTGCCAACAGTTTGGCTGTGGGAAATCCTTGTCGGGTAATTCGTCAATTGAATGGATGAGATTTAAAAAGGAAAAAGACGCCCCCCTCTTCCTGCATGGGTCACCTGCAAAACCCTGTGTTTAGGGGCTAAATTAAAATTAGATGTCTCCATGCGGTCGCTATGCTCCCTTGGTCGACATGACGGGACGGTCAAAGGAAAACGGGGGCTGTCTCAAAAGTCCACGAATTACACGATTTTATACGAAAAAGACAATGCTAAAAAACGTATGTGTTTGATTTACATTAAAATAAAATTCGTGTAAATTCGTGTAATTCGTGGCTAAATTACTTTTGAGACAGCCCCTATGGATTTATTTCAAACTGTTCAAAAGTTCAATTTTTCCTTCATTGACTAATTTGAGTACCAATTCGCCGAACAACGTATTTTGCCACGCAAACCATTCGCGTGTGAAATTCGCCGGATCGTCTTTGTGAAACGACTCATGAATAAAGCCTTTTCCGGCATCTGTATTCAATAATTGCTGCATACAAGCTTTGATTTCGCTATCGTCTTGCGAAGTAAAGGCTTTCATCATGATGCTCATCGGCCAAATCATATCGTAACCGATGTGAGGGCCGCCGATGCCTTCGCCGGCTTTTCCCTTGAAGAAATAAGGATTGCTGTCGCTCCAAACAAAACGGCGCGTGTTTTGATAAACCGGATCGTTAATATCGGTATCGCCCAAATAAGCCAATGCCAATAAACTCGGTACGTTTGCATCGTCCATCAGCAATTGATTGCCGAAACCATCCACTTCAAACGCATAGATTTTCCCATATTTGGGATGATTGTGAACAGCATATTTTTGCAAGGCGTTTTCCACTTGGTTTGCCAAATCCAAACATTCTTTTGCCAAGTTATTTTCTTGATTGACAACCGTTAATATTTCGGCAGCCTTGCGCAAGGAAGTAACGGCAAAGAAGTTCGACGGAACCAAAAACAGGAAAGTCGTTGCATCATCCGAAGGACGGAAAGCCGAAGCAATCAAACCGACCGGCTTCACGGGATTACCCCAACCGTCGTTGGTCATCGTATCTAAAGCGCGTTCCGTTCTGCGTTGGAAACGATACGAACCCTTGTTTTCTTTGCGTTGCTCGTCTTTAAATGTCTTCAAAACAAGCGCGATTGCTTGCAGCCATTCTTCGGAAAAAACGCTGCTGTCGCCGGTAACTTTCCAATAATGATAGGCCAAACGGATGGGATAACACAACGAATCGATTTCCCATTTGCGCTCGTGCAATTCGGGTTTCATATCCGTATTGTCCGACATCCATTCTCCGCCCACAGGCCCGTCGTTGAACGCATTGGCATACGAATCAATCAAAATACATTTGAATTGGCGGTTGATAACGCCTGCAATCATTTTCCGCAATTCTTCGTCTTGATTTGCCAATTGAACGTATGGCCAAACCTGAGCGCCCGAATCGCGTAGCCACATGGCATGAATATCACCCGTATAAACAAATGTATCGTCCTTTCCATCGGTTTGACGGTAATGTACAGTCGTATCCAAAGTATTGGGGAAGCAATTTTCAAACATCCAAGCCAATTTCGGATTTTTCAACAACTTTTTTACACGACCGATTTCCGATTCGATGATTTTAGACTGAAACAAACGGTTCCGTTTTTCCGGCCGTTGACTTTCATATTGAAATACTTGCGTATTGTCTTTTTCAATCGACAAATCGTAGTTTACACCTGCATACGCATTTCCGAATCCACAACACAGGATTCCCAAAGAACATAAAAATTTGAACTGTTTTTTCATCAGGGATTTATATTTACCGAATAACAAACTTGCGAACCATCCCTTCCAACTTAAAGATATAAATAGCTTTCGGAAGGTGTAATTCATAACTTTCTTCCGAACTGCGGATTTCAATTTCACGCACTTTATTGCCGACGATGGTCAAAATCTGCAATTTAGCTCCTACTGGTGCGTTTTTAATGGAAAGGATATTATTATTATTGACCGACAATTCGGGAACAGCAGACACTTCTTCTTGCGCCGCTTTTTCTTTCCGGCTTTGCGCCCAAAGAGGAATTTGCGATGAAAGCGTTAATAAAAGAGCTACGATAAACAAAAATCGTTTCATATTTTGTAATTTAACTAAATTTCCTGCAAAAGTAACGCTTTTTCGGGAATAAATGTTCGTTTGGCCTTAAAATTTCAAACCGACCGTTAGTAAACCTTTGAAATTGTTGTTTTTAAGAGCGATTACATTCGATGGAACATTGCCCGTGCCGTCGGTTGTTCGAAACTTGGGGAAATAATACAAATCGTCGGTTTGCATCCAATAAACGAATGCCAAATCCATATAAAATTGCGGCGTAAACCGATAACCGATTCCGGCCGTAAAATTATGCGTATCGCCGCTGATGGTAAAATGAGGAACGGTTCCTGTAATCAAACGTTTGTATTCGTCCCCGCCAAAGTCGTAGGCAATAGGCGCCGATGCAAATGATTTATTGTAGGGATTTTGCATCCAAGCATAACCGATACGTCCCGAAAATTGCGGTGTAAAACGGTATTCGCCGCCTACGCGAAGAGTGGAAGCCGTTTTATAATCTTGCCGGATAAAATCATTATCAATGCCATATCCTGTTTCTGTGAAATCGACGTTACTCAAGTACATATTTCTGTAATCTTTGATTTCGTAATCCAAACTCAAAATGGCTCTCGAATTAATGACAGAAGCTACGCTAAATGTCCAACTGTAAGGCGTTTGCAACCGGTAACTTGCGAAACCATTGTCCGGCGTTGACTCGTATGCGCTTACGTTCTTTCCCAAATCATCAGTGTAACCAACATCCAAACTGCCGTAATAATAATTTGTCATAGAATACCAAGTAGGCGAGTGATAGGAAATTCCCAAGCGCAAAGCATCGGTTGGTTTAAAAATCGCACCGACAGCCAATTGCAAACCGCTGCCTTCACAATCCAACTCATTATACAAAGTATAACCACCATCGGCAGCTGGAAAATCTTCGTCATACCACGATTTAATGGAATTGGAAATATCTGTAAACGAAAGAGTTGCGCCCCAATAAAACTTATCGGCGTAATTGCCTCCCAACGAGAAATCCCAAGAGGAAATGCCGCCGCTTTCTTGCACATTCAATCGTTGGGAAAGTTCAGGATCGGGAAATGCACTTTTGTACACCACCTCATTACCATTATTACTTTCGGGATTGATAATCCAAGCGTTATAAGCCAACACACCCAGCATCGGAGCATCACTCTCGTAGCCCAGATCTTTAATATCGTCAAGAAAATAGCCCGTTGTAATTCGAGCGATATAATCGGTCAGGGAGCCGCCGTTAAACGTTTTAGCTTGATAATTCCGGTTAAAATTTTTCAACCGGTTATACGAAATCGAAAAATTAACCGTTTTCCACTCATCATCATACATGTCATAACTCATGATGTAAGAAACA
>JAISWY010000067.1 GCA_031270925.1 Candidatus Symbiothrix sp. | reverse complement strand
TAAACTCGATGATTTGTCCTGCTATGTTGGGGCCGTTTGTCCATTTGATGCAATCGTTTTTTAACGAAGTCTTGTCGGCCGTTTCCTCCTGACAAGCGACAAAAAACAAGACGGACAAGCCCATCCAAATAATAAGTAATTTATTGATATTCAATTTCATGGCAACAATTCTTGAATGGTAATATAAATGGTATAAGTTTTCCTGATTTTCCGGTTACCGGAAATAACGGTGTATTGGCGGGGATGTCCCAAATCGGAAAAGTCGGTCAATCCGGTAATTTTCGGGTCTAATTTGCAATCCTGCGCCAGGGTAAATTGCGGGTAGATATTTTTCAAATCGCTTCCCCACTTTACCTCCACGTTGATTGTGCAGGCGACGGTATCGATAACCGCATCTTTCGCTTTGCGCAAATCGTCGACGCTTCCTCCTTGAATGCCGGCGCGAACGGTTTGATAATCGGCTCCCAGCAATTCCAATCGGCTCACATAACATTCGGCGCGTTCGGTAATGAGTAAACCGTCTTCGTCTATCGGCATATCGTCGAATAGACATCCGCTTAATAATAGCGGAACGAGTAATAATAGATATAATTTCTTATTCATTGTGTTTTATTTTAAATTTTAATACTTCATCATTACCTGTAGGGTTTATTTTGTGTTAAATTCGGATTCCGGTTTCGTTCGGAACTAGGAATCTGAAAAATATAACATCTTTCGTAGGTCAGATTACTTTGATTTTGAAAGTAAGTCTTATCCACTGTTCCGTAAGTATCGTAAAGTTTTACGCCGTCAGGATTGCCTGCCGGTTTCCAAACGCGCTCAATAGCCCGCCAACGGCGCAAATCGGCGCTACGATGTCCTTCAGCCAACAATTCCACTATGCGTTCCTGCTCGATAGCGGCAAAAAACGCTTCGGGCGTTGCGGTTGTTGCGGCGCTCAAATCCGGTAAATTCCCGCGATGACGAACTCGATTGACTAATTCAATCGCTTTCGGCTTCGGCCCGTTCAAGGCATTGTCGGCTTCGGCATACATCAAATATACATCGGCCAAACGGATAATCGGCCAGTTGAAATCGCCATCGGAGCGACCGGCGCCGCCATAATTACGGACAAATTTACGAAAAACATAACCGGTACTCGTTCCGTCGGTTTCGTAAGAGGTATAAGTTTTTCCATCAATGACCACCTGTTGCGCCCACGAACGGTAAATATAAGGCACCCAACCTGTTTCTTTTTGCGCCGACAGGCCGACGCTCATCTCGTAATCCCACAGAATCGACGATTTCATACGGTAATCGCGATTGGCGTAGCTTTGCGGATTGACGGCTGCATTTTCTACCGTTCGTCCGTCGGGAGCCGGCATTTTAACCAGCGGCGGACAAAAATCGCCCGTAATCGTCGATTGATAACGATCGGCTATTTCAGAACGCGGGCAAACCCACACTTGCGAATATTCGATGCTTCGGCCGGCAAAGTCGCGCATCAATTCTTCGCCTTGATTGGTGCCTTGGCCGCCGAAGTTGAAAGCCAGTACAAATTCGGAGTCGCCGTTGGCAATGGGTGTGAACAAATAATAGTAGTTCGGCAATTTTTCGGCTTTGCCCAATTCGTCACATTCGCCCGGTTCGCCGTTACGGAAAAGCGTTAATCCGTAATCGTCTATCACATGGCCGAAATCCTCTATGGCGGCTTGGTATGCATTTTCGGCTTCTTGGCTGTCGGGCGTAAAGGTATCCAATTCCGGCCATCCGAATTTATTCCATGAAGCCCAAAACAAATGAATTTTCCCGCGCAAGGCCAAGGCAGCCGGTTTCGCGAAATTTCCGCTAACCGAAGCCTTTTCGGGCAATTTTTGGAAAGCGTATTCCAAATCGTCGATCAGATGCTTGTAAATTGTGGCGATGGGCGTGCGGGAAAGCGAAGCTACTTCGGCGTCGGAATATACGCGCCAGTCGATATACGGCACATCGCCCCACATCGCAATCAATTTGAAATAGATTAATGCGCGAATCAATTTGGCTTCGCCCATCATTGCTTCGACGTCTTTTATAACTTGCTGATTGCTAAGTGTCGGCAACATTTTTTCCAAGCCGTCAACCACATAATTAGCGCGGGAAATGCCGCCGTAGCAATATTCAAACATGTTGTTGAACGACGAGCCGTAACCGCTCGGTTGCAGTTCGTAAAAACCACGATAAGCGATTCCGCCTCGCAAATGAGCGCCGTTGCTGCTCATGGCGCAACCGCGCACTTTCAAATACTCGCCCATCCCGTCGAGGAAATAATCGCGGTTGAAAAGCCAGCGAGCATCGCTTTTCAAGCCGTTGAGGGCGTATTCGGCGTCGGCCGTCGTTTTCCAAAATTCCGTAGCCACCAATTCGCCGGTGGACGGTTGGTTTAACAAGTCGTCGCGGCAAGCGGTCAGCAGGGAAAAACATCCCGCTAAAAAGAAGATTATTTTTATTGTCAATTTCATAATATATTCATTTATAAATAATTAAAAATCAATATTCACACCGATGGAGAACGATTTGGTAAGCGGATACATATCCGAATTATCGGTTTTTTCCGGATCTAATCCCCGCCATTTTGTGAGTGTAAAGAGGTTTTCGGTACTGCCATAGATACGGAAATGCGAC
>JAISWY010000029.1 GCA_031270925.1 Candidatus Symbiothrix sp. | reverse complement strand
TTGATTGCCGCCAGACCAACAAACATGTATGAGAAAACAGGACAATCGAAACCTGTCGCCGAACAACAAATTCCCAAGACAATGACAGCAAAATTCGCAACAAAAAATTCTGCCCATTCCAGTTTCAATCCGGATACTTCCTGCGTCCATTTACGCCAGTCCAATGCATATTCCTCCAATATATGTCCAGCGTATGCGGCGGTCAATATCCAAAACGGTAAATTATCCATAATACATTATACATATTATTGATTACGCTACAAAATTAGATGAAAAACTTCAGTTTTTCAAGCGCATGAAATGAAAAAAAGTTTTTTTACATGTGCATTCGTTATTTTTAACCCAACTTTGCCCCATGCATTTCATATCTCAAATTAAGTTTATCGAAATATTCACACCGTTTTTCAATGAACCGCTTCCGGTATAAACCTTGCCATTCAATAAAAGTTCGACTTTGATTTTATCGATTTCCTTTTCAATTTTCCGGTTTCCCTGTTTTGAAAGCAGATTGATCTTTACTGTGTTTGCCGTTTTTTCCGCGCTGAAAGTCAATAACGAATAATCGCCACATAGGAAATCCCAACCGTCACCGGCATCCCAATAGAGTTGTCCGGCAGCTTTTCCACTTTCATCCAAACAGACGAAAAGTGAGAGCGGGTCGAAGGATTTTTCGTTAGTGTTCCGGATGATTTTTCCGGCGGGAATGATGCTGCCGCCTTTGATTTTCAGCTTTGCTTGATATTTATCGGATTGTTCGCCGTCGATGAGGTTCAAGTTTTCCCAAATACCGAAGGGCAAGGTCGGATTTTCGGCAAAGGCGGGAATAACCAACAAGTTATCGCCCAACAGGAAAGCCTGTTCTTCGTTTCTTAATCGTAAATCTTGCGGATTGGCGAAAAATACGGGCGCCATGACAGGCAATCCGGTTTGATGCGCTTCGTAGAAAAGTGTGTAGATGTAGGGTAATAAGCGATACCGGCGTTCCAAGGCGATGCGCGACGTTTTTTCGATTTCCGCGCCGAACGCCCACGGTTCTTTGTCGTTGGTTCCCGCGCAGGCATGACCACGCACAAAAGGCAAAAACACGCCGAATCCGAGCCAGTGCGCCCACAAATCACCATCGGTATTATTCAAAAATCCGCCTATATCGGGGCCACTGAACGGCTGTCCTGAAAGACCAAGGCTGAGCGACATCGGCACGGAAAGTTTCAAATGCTCCCAACCGGCCCAATTATCGCCTGTCCACGTGGCGGCATAACGCTGACCGCCCAACAAATTGGCTCGAGTCAGTAGAAACGGACGCTTTTCGGGATTGGCGGCCAAAATTCCGTTTAACGATGCTTCCACCATTAAGCGGCCGTAGGCATTGTGATATAATAAGTGAGAACCGGCGGGTAGATTTCCGCCGCCGCGATGAGGCGTGTCGTAGGGCATAGTACCCAAGCGTTGATTTTCGGGAATATCGTCGTCGTTCACTGCCGGTTCGTTCATGTCGTTCCACACGCCGTCAATTCCTTTGGCGAGGAAATCTTTGTAGAGCTGCGCCCACCATTCACGCGCTTTGGGCATCGTAAAATCGGGGAATGTGCAATATCCCGGCCACACTTTGCCTTGGTATTCTTGGCCGTTCGATCGTTTCACCCACACATCGTTGCTCTTGCCTGATTGATAAACGGAATAATTGTTGTCGGCCTTCACTCCCGGATCAATCATGTAAACGGCATGAAAGCCTTTTTTGTGCAAATCGTCGTTCAATGCCCTTGGGTCGGGGAAATTTTGCGGATGAAAAGTAAACACGCGGTATCCGTCCATATAATCAATATCCATCCAAATCACATCGCAGGGAAGGTTTTTGGCGCGGAATGTATCGGCGATTTCGCGTACACGTTCTTCCGTTCCGTATGAAAAACGGCATTGATGATAGCCCAATGTCCAACGTGCAGGCATTTGGATGGTTCCGGTCAATTCGGCCAAGCCTTTCAGAACTTCTTTCGGCGAAGCGCGGTCGATGATATAAATACGGAACAGAGCGCCTTCGGTATTCAATTCGATTTTGTTGGAATTGGTTGTCAATTCCGATTTCCACGAAGTGTCGAACAAAATTCCGAAAGCCGTGCCGTCGCGCCGAACGCCCAACACCCACGGATGCGATTGGTACAGGCGTTTGCCGCCGTCCACGCCGTAAGCGCCGGTATCGGTATTCCAAAGTTTAATGTATTGCCCGTTGCGCAAGAGCGGTCCGGTAACTTCGCCGCCGCCGTACAGACTGATTTCGCCGGTTAATTGCAACGAAGCGGAGGCTTTATTCGCCGTGAACGTAAATTCGGGATATAAAGTCCAGCCGGTGGGCGTTTTTCCGAGCGAAACCGGTTCTTCCTTCAATATTAACGACGGCGTTTGGGATGGATCGAAGCCTTGGGGTATAAATTCCACAATGCCCTCCCCTACCCGACTTGATTTTTGAATGGGAACCGTTGCCGCATCAACGTACAAAACACAGAATATCCAAACAAGGGCTAAAAGCCCTTTCATCAATAGCATAGGGCAAGGCCACGTAGAACACGCCGCTTCTTGCCACAGGACGTTAGCCGGTGCTATGGATGTACCCCTTTCTGGGGGCATTGAGGCAGTATAATGATGAGTATTCATATTTTTTATTGATTATCTAACAGCCACACGCGCAAACAATTCGGCAATAGCGCCCTGATACAATATATCTTTATTGGCGTCCTCTTCGGTTTTATTGCCGCTCAAATTGGCATTGAACAGTCCGTTTGCTTCCTCGCGGGCGTAGCGCCAAGCATGATCGAGTGATTTACGGATGGCCGTCATATACACTCCGTTTTCTTCCAATTGATTCAATTCGACGAAGCCGCGCACCATGATCGCGTTGAACCACAAGCTACCATCTTTGATAATCTTGAATTGCTCGCCGCTGTAAGAGGAAGTGAAATCCGTGAAGAAATTTTGGTAGCAAGCTGCCGCCACATCTTTTGCATCGCTCAAGTATTGCTCGTTCTTGGTTGCATGGTATAACAGCAGGCCGGCTTGAAGCATTTGTCCCGAATTGTACGAGAATTTCGCCGTTCCTATATCGCCGTCGATTCCGATATTATCCCAATAAAGATAATCGGCGGGGTCTTGCAGGGTTTGTTTCGTCCATTGGTAGAGTTCTTCCGCCGTATTCAGATAAATATCTTCCTTGGTCAGTTGATACAGTTTCATGGCGAATACGATGGCGGGAGCATTCACACAGGTGTTTTTTGAATCCCGCGGCGATTCTTGCCAATAAATTCCGCCGCCCAAATTGCTGTCTTTGCCGCTCATGACAAAATTCCAAACGATTTTTGCGTTTTCGATGTAATATTCGTCGTTGGTGTATTGGTATAAATCGGCCAAATCAATCCCTATCCAAAGCGCATCGTCGTATAAGCGCGCGTCATAATCGAAGACGAAACAACCGTAACCGGCGGGCGTTTTGTTCGTATTCATGTATTGGTCGAGCGATTTTTTCAAACGTGACTCGTAAGTCCGACGGAAATCCTCGTTCGACGTATATTGAAGAATGGCGTTGAAAGCTGAAAACACGCCTCCGAATCCCCACAAATAAGCATGAACATCGTGTTGTGGACTGTTCGGTTCCGAAGGAGTTCCCAACGAATTGGGGTAACTGCCGAACATCAACTCGACTTTGTTGCTCCAATAATGTTGGAATATCTTGTCGAAAGTTTGTTCCGCGCGTTTCATAAATACCGTATCGACGCTACCCTTGACAATAGGTTCCAGCGGAATAATCGGGGGATAGCTATCTTCGCACGAATACAAAGCGATCAAAATCAATAAGCTGAATAAAAATATTTTTTTCATATCGAATAGATTATAATTTTGTAAATTGAATAGTCATTTTGTCCACATCCAACACAATTTTGTACGATCCCGCTTCGCTTGCGCTTACTTTCCATTTGTTATCGGGATCCTGACCATCCGTTCGCATTACTTTCGGATTGGAAATCGAGGCATTCGCGACTTCCGGTCTGAAAGTAGGCGCATTCCAATCGGCCTTGGTCAGAATTTTCAATTCGCCTTCCTTCAAACTTGTCTGGCAGACAAATAAATCGGGATTCTTATCGTCGGGATTCATCGAAACCAACTTATTGAGTTCCCATTCGGCGGGGCAGGCGTTTCCGACCAAATACAAAACATCGTAAGAAGCTTTCTTTTTCGTAATCGTCATCGTCTTTTTGGAAAAGGAGATGTAATATGTTCCTGCATCCTTAATTTCAAAATAATCGTCGGGTTGCTCTTCCGAAGTTCGTTCCACGACTGCATTATCGCTCGCTCCCCTATTGTAAGACGGAAGCATGAAACCTAAAATGCTGATGAACTTGAAATTGCCCGCTTTCAGCTTTCCTTTCCAATCGTATCGCCTTCCGTTTGATAATTCGTTCATTTTGATTCCGTTGGCGGGATTCAAGCCTGCATCGGTTGCCGTTCCAATCAAGTAAAGCGGTTGTGAAACAGGCATATACGTTATTACCTTGGTTTTTGAATACGCTATTTCGGGATATTGAAATTTCGGGCCATTTACTTTGGCGGCTACACGGGCTTCCAATTCGACAGACTCGCCGGCGGGTTTTCCCCAGGTTTCGACAATCAGGTCGTACAATTCCGCGTGAGTGAAACCTAAAGAATGTTCGTCGGTCAGCGTAACCGGGGCGGTTGCCGTTTCAAAATTGTTGTTGGCCACATCCAATTGGAAGAGATAAGTAAATGTGTAGTCGGAACCGATTGGTGTAGCTTCGTTCCACGAGAAAGAGATTGCCTGCTTGTCGTTGTCGTCTTCAATCAGCGTAAGCGATTCGGAAGAAGCCGTGAGTTTCAATTGGTTTCGTTCCGGCGGAGTTATTTCCTTTTCACATCCGGTTAAGAACAGAACCGAAATTGAGAATAATATTGAATAATAAATTGATTTCATTGTTGTAAAAATATTTGATTGTTTTACCATTTGGGAAGTTGTCGCAAATTCGGATTCTTATCCAACTGATTTTGATGAATCGGCAACCAGTAGTTTTTCTCGCTGAACGCGCGAGTAATCTCCACGCGGCGGGTATAGTAGGCATCCGCATCATTTTCGTTATCGCTTTTTTTCGTTCCGAATTTATTCATACCGTCGAAATCGCCGCGCAACAAATCAATTTGCTTCCACCGGCGAATGTCGTCGAAACGGATGGCGTATTCGCAATTAAATTCCACGCGGCGTTCGCGCTTGATGATGTCGCGCATTCCGGCTTGGTCGGTCGGCGCGGCGATTTGTCCGGCTTCCGAACCGTAAGTTGGTATTCCGGCGCGTTCTCTTACCAAATTGATGTTACGGAGAATCTCGTCGGTTTGCGAAGGCTCCCATTCGTTCAAAGCCTCGGCCAAATTCAAATAGGCTTCGGCCATGCGGCAGATAATTCCCGGACGGTAGGGATAGATATTGTTTTCCGCATTGGTTTCGGGATGCACCCGTTTTCGTAACAAGTAACCGGTTTGAGGAGCGTCCCAGAATGAACCTGTTTCGGGACGACCGTCTTCGGCCAAATTGAAGAATTGCACATAACGGTTCGACTGGCGATACCAAGCCTCGTTGAAAAGTACCGAAACATAAAAGCGCGGCTCGCGGTTCACATACATATTGAATATTCCCGCCGGAACGATTGTATTGAAAGCATTGGCCGTCGAAGCTGTCTGATCGCCTTCAATCCACTTTGTTCTTCGCACATCTGCCGTGGTAGAAAATTCTTTTTCCCTATAGCCGGAAGCAGTATTGATAATCGGTTTCCGATTCGAATCGTATCCTGTAATCGCAGGCAAACCGTTGCTCATGAAAAATGCATCCACCAGCGATTGCGTAACGCCCAAACCTCCCTGACCTCGAGAAAACCGCGGCACGGCATGTTGCGAATACAAACTGAAATCAACTCCGGGGCGGGGAAACAAAATCTCCGTATTCCCGTCTTTAAATTCCTTGTAGCACATATTGGAATACGACATGAAAGGATCGATCGAACCGTCGTCGTTGTATTCGTAGTATAGTTTATATCCGGCGGCTTCGGCCTCGCGAATCAAATCCCGACAAGCTATTACTGCTCTTTCCCATTTGCCGTGGTCGTAAGTCGAACTGAAAATATTTTGTCCTTTGTTGTTTTTGAAACCGGCATAATCGGGATCTACTTCGTCGGACTTCGGATTGACCAGCGGACTTGCGGCAAACAGCAACATCCTCGCGCGGATAGCCAACGCCATGACGGAAGTGGCACGGCCGTAAAAACGTCCTTCCCCGTATTTGGCGGGCAAGATTTCGGCGACGGCCTGCAATTCTCCGTCGATCCAGCTAATTACCTCATCGTAAGGCGTTTGACCGATTAAAAGCGAAGGATCGGAATCGTTAATATCCGAAATCCATGTTTGCAAGGGAATGGCGCCATAAGTATTAACCAAAAGATAGTAATAATACGCAATCAGGAAACGGGCTTCCGCTTTCATATTCACCACATCTTCGGCATATTGGTTTTGTTCGGGCAAAGCCTTTGCCTTGTCGATGAAAATATAGGCCTGACGTATTCTTACCGGCAAATCGCCCCAAAAATTACCTTGCCAATCGCTTTGGGAGTTCCAGTTGCCCAATATTTTGTCGATGCAATCCCAATCGGTAAAGGCTCGCCAATCTTGTGAAGGGGAAAAATCGTCGGCATAAGCGTCGTAGTTGCGCATCATTTTCGTATAGGGGTCGGGAATGCCGTTGTAGCATTGCGCCAGCCACTCTTCGGTGCGCAGTTTGCTGTTGAAAACCATTTCCAGCGTGAGTATGTCGTCTGGGGCGTTATCCAAGAAATCGACACAGGAAGTAACGGATAATAAGCTCGTTACAGACAGCAGACAGATGATTATTTTATGTCGCATAGTATTAATATTTAATGTTAAAATCTTATTTGTAAACCCATGGAATAAGTCGCCATAATCGGATATTGCAATCCGTTGTTGGTATCCAATTCAGGATCCCAAAGCCGGAACGACGAGAATTGAAACAGATTGGTTCCCCGCACAAACACGCGGGCGTATCCCATGGCAACCTTTGTAATCAAGGATTGAGGCAAGGAATAACCCAGTTCCAAGTTTTTCAAGCGGCACATACTCATGTCTTTCAACCACCAATCGGAAGTTTGGGCGTTGTTGGCATTGTATCCCAAATGCATGCGCGGATAAAATACATCCTGACTTGGGTTTACAATCGACCACGCATCGGCGGCATTTTTGAAGATATTGCCTTCGGCGCCGATGGTCGAGCCGGGCAGGAAATTTTTTTGTCCGTCGCCTATCACTCTGTATGTCAAA
>JAISWY010000430.1 GCA_031270925.1 Candidatus Symbiothrix sp. | reverse complement strand
CACTTCGGGGTTGAGGGGAGAGTGGTTATTTCTCTCTCCCCCTCTCCCCCAATCGCTTCGCTTCATTGGGGGTTATTAACATTCAGACCTGCGGTCTGTCGCTTCTGCTAAACACAGGGTTTGGCAACTGAGCTTGTCCTACGGCCAAAATTCATTGTGATTTGTTTGTTTTTCGTCCCTCAATACAAACTTTTCGTATGAAATTTGCACAAATTATCCTAATTTTATTTATCTTTGCAACCGGAAAAGCAAATATAATTAACAATTAACAATTAATAATTAAAAAAACACATTTGTAATGAAGAAGTTTATCTTTTTATCGCTGCTACTCATTATGTTAGGTGCAGCAAGTGCGAAAGCGCAAGTGGCAATCAGCGAACGCAACCAAAGCAGTACCCCACACGCGGGTGCAGTTCTTGATTTACAAAGCACTGCAAAGGGCTTGCTTTTGCCTCATGTAGCATTAGGCGATTTAGAAACCCTGCAAGTAGGCGGTTCCGAGGACGGCGAGGATTTGACGGCTATCGGCATGATCGTTTACAACAACGGCCCGAAGTTCTGCGAGGGCGTTTATGTCTGGAATGGCAGCCAATGGCGGAAGGTGGATAAGGATTATCAAGTAAGAGCCAGCGCTCTGAACAATCTGGTGATTACAGCGCCGGCTGCCGACGAAATTGTAGGCGGCGAGGCGGTTACATTTGAGGCGACACCCGGCAATGCGAAGTTTTACAGTTGGTATCTGAACGGCGTTTTTCTTGAAACAACTACCTCGCCGACATTTACAACTACCGCCATTCCTGAGGGAACGGATCAGAAAATGAAAGTGGAGCTGGATGACTGCCTTTCTCTGTCGAGCGCTGAGATTAGTTTTAATGCGGTAAAACTTTTTCCTGCATCCATGCCGGCTACCGGAGGCGAAAACAGATGGATTCGCATCTATAACGGCAACCCTGATTCTCCGTTCCCTTATGCGGCAACAAGCGAATATGTTCAGGAGGGTTTAGTAGCGCATTATGACGGCATTAACAATGTCGGATTGGGGGATAAATTTCATTCATCAACGGCCGACACTTGGATAAATCTTAAAGGAGACTCGATTCTCCCCCACGCAGAAATGTGTACTAATGCCAATTGCACAGCAACAGGAATTGGCGGCCATATTTCGTGGACAAGCAACTCTGCCTATTTTGGCCCATCAAACGACAATGATTGGTTTAGAATATACAAAAAAGGCTATGTTCCGACAGAATATACTCTCGAAGTCGTGTACAACGGTGCAGAATATGCACCCGAAGAACGGGATCTCGTTGCCAACTACCAGTTAGGTGGATTTGGTTTTTTAAGCGGCAATTATTTTGCGAAAGACAGTGTAGGATTAATGCAATGGTTAGTAACAGAAGCGCCGAAAGATCACAATGGTTACCATTATAAAACTTCGCCTGCAATTTTCTTCGCCAAGGATCAATTACTCACTCTGTCCGGTCAACTTATTAATAATACTACAGATGGCTGTTGGTTGTCGGTATATGTGGATGGAGTTGGGGACTCAAGGAAACATTCAAATAAGCCTGCCACAATTGGAATGCCGATAGAGCCTACTGTCTGGTCTATTGGCGCAGATCCGATCGGAGACAATTCGAATCAAGGTTACCAGAAAGATGCGCATTTTTATTCTGTCAGACTTTACAATAAAGGACTGTCGCTTGAGCAAATTCGGCACAACGTCGCCTTAGACCATAAGCGTTATCTTGCCCCGCCCATTGTAACGATAGGCGACAACCCATGTACCAATGTAACCGTTCTTTCGCCAAGGTGTCTTACCTGCCAAGTTCCTTCCTCCGCAACACAAGGACCAGTGTATGTTAATGTGTTCCAATCGGATGGCGATACGCCGATTCTGGATCTAGATAGTTATGAATTTACTTACTATTAGTAAAAAAAACAGAAATCAGGTGTCTCGACTTCGCTCCGCTCCGCTCGGCATGACGCGCTTCCATAGTGAGTGATGTCGAGCGGAGCGGAGCGAAGTCGAGACATCTGATTTTAATTTAGCCCCTAAACACAGGATTTTGCAACTGCGCCAAAAAATGCCTTAAACAATGATTAATTTCAAATAAATTTCATTTTTTTTTAGAATTAAGTGAAATTTAATTCTATTTTAAAGATATAAGAATATCTTTGTTCCAAATTTCTAATAATCATGAAAAAAATTATTCTTACCGTTTTTGTTATAACAGGCTGCTTGTTCTCAACGGGCAATGCGCAGGAAATTACGCCGCTGAAATTGCAGTACAATCAGCCGGCTACCATTTGGGAAAGCGAAGCGTTGCCAATTGGCAACGGTCATATCGGCGCCATGCTCTTCGGCGGCGTCGCAAACGATATGTTGCAAATCAACGAACAGTCGCTTTGGTCGGGCGGACCGGGGAAAAATACGGCTTACAACGGTGGTCATCAACTGACGCCTGCAATCGTTCATCAAAATCTGCAAAATCTGCGCAACGCCTTACAGGACAAGATGAACAGTTTTTCGGAAAACAAACGTTCCTCTATTGACGAAACAGGAAAGATCGTTTCTTCAAACTACGAATCCGAAAGCGCAACACTGAAATCATATATCAATAATCTGATGGGAAACAAAAACGATTTCGGCTCCTACCAATCGCTTTGCAACCTGAATATCGCCTATCCCAACGCGGTGGAGCCTGAAATAGTAAATATCACGGGCGATTGCGATAATCCGGGCGGCGGCGAAAAATTTCCGATGCTTTTCGATGGAAGCGCAAACACCAAATGGTTTGCAGACCAAGGTTTCAAAGGCTTGCCTTGCTATATCGCCTGGCAATACGACAATAATAAAACAGTTGCCGAATACTCGCTGATTTCCGGCAATGATATGCCTGCACGCGACCCAAAATCGTGGAATCTCTATGGTTCGAACAACGGCGTTGATTACATTTTGATAGATAAACAGGAAAATATAACTTTTTCGGGAAGAAATCAGACTCTCACATTCAAGCTTGCTCAACAGTATAGATACAAATATTTTAAATTTGAAATAACGGCGATAAACGTGGCTAATACCCCGCCTCAATTAAGTGAAATCATTTTAAGCGGCGGCAGTGCAAATTCGGTTAATTATTCCGGTTACAAAAGAGAATTGGACATCGACCACGCCATTGCCAAAGTAAGTTATTCGGAATCAGACGCTTACTGCGAGCGGGAATATTTTATTAGTCATCCGGATAATGTGCTTGTTGTCAGGTTGACAGGCAAGGCCGACCAACTGTCGAGAACCGTATGGCTCTCTACCCCGCAAATCAAATCCACAATTACCGCTAACACAGACGGCGGCATCGTTTTTACCGGACAGCCTTCCGATCAACAGGCCGACGGACTGAAATTCGCTCAATATTTAAAAGTAATCGCGCAGGGCGGCTCAATAACAGTTTCCGGTCAAAAACTGCTTGTGGAAAATGCCGATGAAATATTCATAATCACTTCCGCGGCAACCAATTATCAGCAATGTCAGGACAATACTTTCAATTATTTTTCAAATATAAATCCCTTAGATAAGGCGCAGGAAGCCGTAAACCTCGCAGCAAAACGCTCATATAACGAACTGAAAGAAAGACATATATCCGATTATCAATCGCTTTACGGACGCATGAGTCTCCATCTCGACGGCGCCGCAAATACAAGCGACAAACCGACCGAATCGCTGTTGGCAGGCTATAAAAACGGCACAAACACTACGGCCGAAAATCTGTATCTCGAACAGTTATATTACCAGTTCGGACGTTATTTGCTGATTTCGTCTTCGCGATCAAACGGTTTGCCTGCCAATCTGCAAGGGATTTGGGCAGAAGGACTTACGCCGCCTTGGTCGGCCGATTATCATACCAATATCAACCTGCAAATGAATTACTGGTTGGCCGAACCTACCAATCTCGGCGACTGTCATTTGCCGGTTATCGAATACGTGAAAAGCCTTGTCCCGCGAGGTCGGGTAACAGCCGGTCATTATTACTGCAAGCCCGACGGGAGCGCGGTTCGCGGCTGGGTTATTCATCACGAAAACAATCTATGGGGAAATACCGCACCGGGCAACTGGTACGAAGGATTTTACTTTCCGGCTGCCGCAGCCTGGATGTGTCAGGATATTTGGGAGCATTATCAATTTACTCAGGATAAGACATTTTTGGAAAATAATTACCCGATTTTATTGGATGCGGCGCTGTTTTGGGTGGACAATTTATGGCGCGATACCCGCGACGGCACGCTGGTTGCCAATCCGTCTTATTCGCCCGAACATGGGCCGTATTCGCTTGGCGCTTCTTGCGACCAAGCCATTATCGCCGAGCTTTTCGACATGACGCTCAAGGCTTACCGGATTGTTTATTCCGATAAAATTGCCGACCCTGCCGAAATTACGGAAATCCGCAACGCCAAAAGTCGCCTTGCCGGGCCGCAAATCGGATTGAACGGACAGTTTATGGAATGGAAAGACGAAACAACAATGGACATCACGGGCGACGGAGGCCACCGTCACGTGAATCATCTGTTCTGGCTGCATCCCGGAACGCAAATCGTAGCCGGTCGAAGCGCCCAAGAAAACCTCTACGCCGAGGCGATGAAAAAGACGCTGAATACGCGGGGCGACGGCGGAACCGGTTGGAGCAAGGCTTGGAAAATCAATTTTTGGGCAAGGTTGCGCGACGGAAATCATTCCCACAAACTGCTCGAAGAATTGCTGAAAGAATCGACATTAAGCAATCTGTTCGATACGCATCCGCCTTTTCAGATTGACGGCAATTTCGGCGCTACCGCCGGAATGACCGAAATGATGGTACAAAGTCACGGCGACGGCATCGAACTGTTGCCTGCCCTTCCCGACGCTTGGACGACAGGAAGTTTCAACGGCATCAAGGCAAGAGGAAATTTTGAACTGCAAGCCGGCTGGTCGGATAAAACGCTGAATGTGCTGAAAATCACTTCCCTGTCAGGCAATACCTGCCGATTGAAATATCCGGGAATTTCCAATTATAGCGTAACACCGGCAAGCGGCAGCGTTTCCATAACGATTATCGACGAAAACACCCTCTCTTTTGAAACCGTTCAAGACGGCATTTATGAAGTAAAAGCGCCGAACATAAATTAAATACATGAGTGATGAAAAAAACTTTATTCTTTCTTTGTTTATTTACGGTTTTTTATTGCAATGCGCAAAAAAAATACTATGTCAAGCCGGGTGGCACGTTAAAAGGCTCGTCGTGGGGTTGGGCCTCCGGTGATTTGCAGGGAACTATTGACCGCGCTTCGGCAGGCGACATCGTTTATGTTGCAGTCGGAGTTTACGAAGGCCATTTCCTGATGAAAGAGGGTGTAGAAGTAAGAGGCGGATACTCGGCCAATATCAGTAATCCCGAAGAACGCTATCCGATTTCCGACGTCGATCCGGCGCATCACAGCATCCTCGACGGCAAGCTTTCGGGACGTCCGCTCACGCAACTGACGCCTTTCGCACAAGCCACCGTTTGGGACGGATTCGTGATTCAAAACGGCAGGCCTTCGGTAAATTTTCAAAACGGCAGTATTATTTATTCGCAAAACGGCGATAATAAGATAGTCGGCGTGCTTTATCAATTCGACGAAGAAAGCAAAACAGGCAAAATGATCGGCACACGGGAAATTCGCAGTCAATGGGGTGGTTACGAAACTCAAATTGCTGATTTATCGCCGCTTATCGACCGAGAAAGCGCCAAAAACAATCTGACCGGACAGGCCAATGCCGAAAAAATTATTTCCGAACTTGGCGAAGCGTCAATAGACTTCAAAACCGATTCATACAACGGCAATTACGCAGCTTTCCGGTGCGACACATTCTTGGTCGACGGATTTACGGAATGGTATCTGCCCGCACCCGGCGAATGGCGCCAAATCAAGGAAGCAGGCATCGGCAATATCCTGAAAAGTGTGGGCAAAAACCTGAACGAGCCTTTCTGGACAAGTACTCAGGTCGGCTCTACGCTGGGCTGGGCTTATTGTTTCAACAGCGACTACTGCCATCCGGCGCTGAAATATGTCGAGTATCCGGTTAGCGCAATTCACGATTTTGTCGCTCCCGAAAATCCCGATGGAATCTACGTTGCCGGAGGCGGAGTGTTTTTAGCTGCCAACGGAATTTTGAAAAACTGCATAGTAACCGCTAACGCTTCCCCGTCGAAAGGCGGTGGCGTTTATGTTGGACGTAACGGACAATTAATCGACTGTCAAGTAGAAGGCAACGATGCACCGGAAGGCAAGGAAATCTATTACGCATTACCGTCCGGAATTGAAACGCCTGCCGCAAACATTTTGAAAATCTATCCCAATCCGGTCAAAGCAGGCGAAACGCTTCATATAGACATTAACGGCTATTCCATGGCAACGTATAGATACATCAACGTTCATGGGCAAACTTCATCGGCAGGCATTCTTGTTTCGGAGAAAAACACTTTGACGGCGCCTTCATCGAAAGGCATTTATATACTGTCAATACAATCGGACAAAGGAATTTATTCTACAAAATTATTAATAAACTAAAATGAACAAAACAATCCTGCTCGGAATCGGGTTCCTCATTTCAACGCTCTCCTCTTATGGCCAAAGCGAAGAGATGTTGTTTTCGCCGAACGGCATTGCCGAAGTGCGCATTACTTTATCGAACGGTAAACAAATCAACGATATTAAGAACGAAAAAAATGATCAGGATTATGTGGGCAAAGTGGATGCTACAATGGTCGTCCGCAATTCTGCTGCATCCGCTTATGCCGACACAGAACTGTATAATGGAAAAATACAGATTGACGGTCGGGGAAATACCTCGTGGGGAGTTCCCAAACGGCCTTATAACATCGATTTGGTCGATGCTGCGGGGGTCGAACATTTTGCTGCATTGTTGGATATGCCGGAAGCAGACGAATGGTGTCTGTTGGCTTTTTGGCACGACCGCAGTCTGATGCGCATCCCCTTGGCCATGTATTTGGGAGGGCACATGCAAGGCATCGTCTATGCGCCTCGGATGCGTTATGTAGAATTGTGGATAAACGACGAATATCGTGGACTGTACTGCTTGTCGGAAAAAATACAGCGGGATAAAAACAGAATAGATATTAAGAAACTGACTGTCGCAACGGAAGATCAGATCGCCCCGCGCATTTCGGGCGGCTATATCCTCGAAGGCTCGTCGGAAGAAAAATTGAGCGCACAGGAAAAAGCGGTTGATTTCAGAACGTCACAGGATATTAATTTTTCGTTCAAATATCCGAAAGCCAAAAATGTAACATCCGCCCAAAGAGAATGGATTAAAAACCATATCAACGAATTTGAATCGGTTTTGTGGAGTAATAACTACAAAAACGAAACAACGGGCTATCAAAAATACATCGACGTTCCCAGTTTTATTGATTGGACTATTTTGCATGAGCAATCGCGAGGCGTCGATAATTTGTTTCACGCAAGCATTTTTGTTCACAAAGACAGGGATAAAAAATTGATGATGAGCGCCCCGTGGGATTTCGATTTGTCTTATGGCAATGCCGGCGACAGAATCGAAACAGGCAACTGGATCAGGAAACATCGCTGGTTTGCCCGCTT
>JAISWY010000206.1 GCA_031270925.1 Candidatus Symbiothrix sp. | reverse complement strand
TGCAGACCGTCGATCTGTGCATGAACGGGATTTCCCGGATGATCGAGCGGATAAATGCAGATAGCAAGCACGTTTTGCTCATCTACTTTAACATATTCGGATATATCTAAGCGAAAACGGTGAAACATTCCTGCAATCTTATCTTTTCCGGCAAGTTTTTTCCCGTTCAGCCAAACATCGGCGCGATAATTGATTCCGTCGAGATTCATCCAAACGGTTTTTCCGCTGTACGAGGCCGGCAATTGAAATTCGTTGCGAAACCAATAGGGTTTTGCCCAAGGATTTTCGCCGTCCGGCAGATGCGTATATTTGGCCAAGCCGTATTTCTCGTTAAATTCATTGCTTGCATCGGGAATTTGCATGACATTCATTCCGATATACGGATTGGGATAAACGCCATGATCGACCAATACGCCGAGCGCCGTTGCCGGAACAGAGCTTGTGTACCAATCTTTGGTAGCGACGCACGCTCGTGTGTCGTTACCGGAAAACCGCTCGCCGTCATTGCCGCATACCGCCGATTCGCGCATTTGCCATCCATCGGAAAGAACGAGCGCATCGGCGGTAACGTTGCCGAGCGGCGTGGATGCAATTAAAAATTTAGAATAAAAAAGTAAGAAAAATAAAATGATACGTTTCATATTAAATTTAGAAATTAGAAATTAAATAATAATTCGCCCAAATATGCGAAGGCATGTATTCCTGCGCTTTTTTGAACTCTTGGCTTGCTTTTATTTTATCATTCAAACCCAGATAAGCCAAACCTGCAAGATAATGATTAGTCGCAAGCTGCGTATCTTCCGAATCGGTGGTTGCAAATTGGCTGAACGAAGCGTTATCGTCTTTGGCGGCGCTGTTCAACAGATTGTCAAAAATCCGTTTTGCCTCTGTCTTTTTTCCGAGATCCGATAAAGCAAGTCCGCGATAATAATCAAACTCTTTATCCGACGGCTCAATATTTACGGCAACGGTTTTCTCTAAAAACTCGTTTGCTTTTCCGGCCTCTCCTTTTTTACCGTAAGCAGTTGCGGCAATGTAATAAATCTGAGCATAACGCGAACGTCCGCGCAAGCCGACAGGGTATTCCAAGAGTTTATTTACTTGAACAAGCGCAGCGTCCACCTTGCCGTTATTAAGAGCTTGCAGGGCTTTGAGCGAATAAATATTCAGGTAGTTGTTTTGCATCTCGTTAGCGCCTTCCGATTCGTTGATGCGGTTATTTTCCATTATGTTCAACGCTTCGTCATATTTGCCGTATTCCACCGCGCGAGTAGCCAAACGCAAGATTGTTTCGGAACGTTTTTTTGCCGTTTTGATATTCTTTTTCAGAAAATCATATTTGTCTTTGGGCGAAAAACGGTTCAATTCGTTCAAAACGTCTATTTCAAAAAGCAGTCGAGCATTCTCTTTATTATTCGCCAACGCTTTGTTCATTCGGTTCAAGGCTTTGGAAAAATCGTGTTGAACATCTTTACAGGCAAGCCCTAAATTTCGTTGAACGATATAGAAACTGTCGTCCGTTTCCGCCGATTTTTCCCAAAGCGCGATTGCTTTTTCCGGTTGATGTTCGTAAAGCAAATTACCGAGATAGAACGGCGCTTTGGCATCGTCAGGATTCATCTCCATGGCGTTTTGCAAGATATAAATTTCTTCCGAACGGAAAGGAAAGCAGTAGTCGGATGGCATTTGAGCTGCTTTTTGATAATAACTCAAGGCTTTGTCGCTATCGCCCAAACGCTCGTTGTAATATCCCAAAGAGTAGTAAAGCATCGGATACGTTTCTCCTTTCTTTTCCAAACGCGAAAGAATATCAAGGGCGTCGCTGTAAAAACCAGCTTGCGCATATTCGGTCGCCAACTCTAAATAAGATTGGACGGCATCGCGCATAAGTCGGGTAAGTTCCTGTAAATCAGCATCGCGTTTCTCCAAACGATATTTTTCGTTGAGAGCGAAATGATTGATAGTGGTCGTTTCGATTGTTTCATCTGCCAATTGAAGCGCCTCATCCAAGCGGTTTAATTTCCGTAAAACAGCGATTTTCAGATTCAAAGAACGGATATTATCGGTATTCGTAGAAATAGAACGATTGACATGATCAAGAGCGACTTCAAAATTACCGCGCTCGCAATCCATTTCGGCAAGTTGGAAATAAGCCGCCGTGTGCCAGGCATAAGTCCAAGTTGCTTGGTAGAACAAATCATAGGCTTCTTCGGCTTTATCCAAAGCTCTCAACGTAAGCGCCAGATAATAAAGTCCTTCGCCATCTTTCGGGCGAGTATAATTGGAAGTTATCCGCTTAACGGCGGTACGCAGATATTTTTCCGCCAATTCCCAATTATGATCTTTTATGGCAAGAATACCCAGTTGCGTATTGGTACGGTAATCTTCGGGATCGATTTTCAATGCCGCTTCATAATAAGGAGTCGGGGACATCGTGTTATGAAACTGATTCAGCCGTAATCCCGCGAGATAAAGTTCTTCTACCGTTTTCAGTTCTTCCGGTTTAGCCAATCCTTTGAACGGCTCCGGCTTGTCGTATTTCGGAGGATGGTGTTCAAAGGGACGATAATCGAGAATAAGCTTGCCCGAAGCATCAAGCAAAGCAATGTCCAAATCATCTTCGGTAATATTTTCCGGCAGTTTCGCCAATGCTTTTTGAGGCTCGGAGGGACTGATATTGAAAATCTTACTAAAAACTTCCTTGCCATTTGCGCCGACAACCAATTTTGCATTGCTGTACGGCGAGGTAGTATTCAAACGAATATCCAGCGATTGCCCGTTCATGAAATAGTTCATTGCCCCGTTGCGATTGGCATATTTCAAGCCGTCCAATTCACGCATCGGGAACCAGAGCATACTGCCTTGTTTGGTTTCATAAGGCTGCATCCAACTGTAATCGGGCTGGTTATCGGTATAGAAACCTGCCATCAGTTCGATATAACGCCCATCGTTGTCGGTAAGTCCTTCATTGGTTTTCAAGCCATGAGCGTTGTTGCCGTCCGCCCAATATTTCATTCCGGGCGAAACATGATGATTACCTACCCAAACCGTTCCCGCTTTCAGATTATGGTCATATCCGCCAAAATAATCTTCTTTCGGGTCCCACGAAAAAAACGAAGAGGGGATATGCGTATTTTTCCACCAGCTTACATCCTCGCCCGAAAAATCATAATTATTGAAGACGCCATCGGCGACAGGCCAGGTTGTCATCCAGTTTTTGCTGTGAAAAGTTACATACTGTACCGAAGGCGGGAAAATGACCTGATAGGCGGAATCGCAATGTACGGCAGGATTCGCCCAAAAAAGAAACGAGTTGGAAACAGCGCTGCGGTTGCGCGGACGAATAGTCATTTCCACAATCGACGAGTTGGGATAAACCGTGTAGCCGACAACCAGATTGACGCGCATCAGGCGGTCGGTGGTGTTAATCCAAACGGGTTTGCTGCCGTCGGTATGTTCTTCTATTTTATAATCCATCGGTTCTACGGTATGCGGACCGTGATGGTGCGGGTAACCCCATGCCAAACTACCCGAAATCCAATTACCGACCATACCAATCAGCGAAGGTTTCACAACATGATTGTGATACAAGTAGTTATAACCGTTGGTTTTGTCGTTGGCATAATAAATGCGCCCGCCGAGCGCCGGCATAATCGACAAATCGATGTATTGATTTTCCACGTGAATGGAATGATAGGAAACATCCTGCAAATTAGCCGTCAATCCATCATCGTAAGGATAGGGATAGATATGTCGTTGCACGCCTTGATGCCCCTTGCCTTCGTAAAAGCGAGGCATCCGATCGGGCGGCGTGGGAAGGTATGTAGGAATCGTTACCGTTTCTTCTTTAAGTGTTAATTGTGCATTAATCGACTGCACGGCAAGCAAGCCGGTTAAAAAAATCAGGCAAAATGCTATCTTTTGAAAACAGGTATGTTTCATGATATTTATTTTAATTTAGTTTGAAAAATACGTTTTTAATAAATTTCCCCATTCGGACAAATCGTTTTCACTCCAACCGGCAATCTTTCCGGTGGTGTTTTGGAGTATCGAGCAGGTTTCGTTTTTGTTGGCGACGCACCACGCGGCAAAACTCAAACGATTGCGTTTCATCAGTTCCAGCCATGCATTCCATTGCTCGTAATCAATTTTTCCACCGCCATTAACAGCTTCCATTCCACCACATTCGGCCACAAAAACCGGTAATTGTTTGGAAAGCGCATATTCCAGCCGTTTCCGCATATCGTTGCGATGAGTAGCGGCATAAAAATGAAAAGAATACAGGATATTATCGTAGCCCAAAATCGGATTATCCGCCACAATATCAACATCTTGACTCCAATGCGGCGAACCAACCAGAATGATGTTTTTTGGGTCAATAGCTCGAATCGTATTTATTAAATCAACGGAATAATTTTTCACTTCGTCCCATGTCGCATTATCAAGCGGCTCGTTGAAAATTTCGTAAATCACATTCGGATAATCCTTATATTTTTCAGCCGCTTGCGTAAAAAAACGTTTGGCGTCGGCAGGTAAAAAACGATGCGTATGCCAGTCGATAATCACATAGATATTGTTTTTTATGGCTGCATCCACCACGTTTGTAAGGCAGCGCACCGCCAAATCGGGGTTTTGCAGAAAACCATTGTCGGCGTCGGCTGCAATAGAGGCGCGAATAAGATTGACTTTCCAATCTTTTGCAAGCCAATCGACCGTTTCCGCCTGATAATACTTCGACCACCAATTGTGCCAGCTCAAGCTGACGCCCCGCAACACAAGCGTATCGCCACGTTCGCCGACGAGCGCCGCCCCTTTTACCGACAACTGTCCGTGAAAATCAGGATTGACCCATTGCTGCATCTTGGCGATTTTTTCTTCGAGCAGTTTCACTTCGCGCTCGCGGCTCGGCTCTTTTTGATAACGCACAACCGAAGTGCCGGTGGAAATGCTTATCCAAGGGTCGATCCGGCGGATAAACGCCAATATGTTTTTGTCATTCTCGATTTCAGCGAGCGTTAAAGGCAATAAATGTTGCCGCAAGGCCGTTGTATCGCCTGCATAATCAAGCATCACTTTGCAGGCGCGGTTGAAATTAAGTTGCGACTGCAACAGGAAGTTCAACAATTCCACCCATTGTTGCATATCTTTAAGACAGGTTTTGCTTTCGGCAGTCAAGTCGAGCGTATCAATTGCCGCAAGTTTGTCGAGCGACGCGCCGATACCGGCAATCACGTTCCGGAAATTTTCGTCGGCAGCAGGGCGATAAAGCCACAGTTTGCTATTTTTCAATTCGTTGCGTTTCGACAGTTCCGATGGGATTAAGGGGAATTTATAGGCCATTCCAAATTCGGTATAAGGACGAATGTAGATAGATAAACGCTGAAACCAGTCCATCGGTTTGAGTCCGTTTTCGTTTCCGCCGCCGCCGGCATACCGGTAGCTTTTTGCGTTCCAAACAATCGCCTTGTCAAAGAGTTTCCAAAATTCCAATACTTCATCCGCCTGTTTTCCGAAATCGCGTTCGGCAATTTGGCGAAGCAAAGGCTCGTCGAGCAGGCTCGGACTTTTGTAATCGAATATTTTCGGATTCCAAACCATTTGCGCTACGATTTCCATATTTGCATTGTAAGTCCAGCCTTCCACTCCACCCCACCAAATCACAAAATTTTTAGCGCCGGCCTCGGCTAATTTCGACATCTTATAACCGGCCACTGCGGGTAACGGCAACGCGATAGACGAACCAGTGGTTTCGCAGGCGCCGCCAACGCTCACAATCGGCATATATTTGTCGCCGTAAATGATATTGCCTTTCCCGTCGGAACGCAAGGCGGTTTCGATAAAATTGTCGCGCACATTGAGCCAGCAATCGCCGTTGCCTGCCTCGTTGTAGATCACGCCGATACCTTTTTCCGCCATCTCGATCATAAAGGCTTTCTCTCCCGCCGAATCGTTGAAAAACGAGTGCCACATCCAAACGGCTATGGTAATATCGTTTTGACCGACAGCCTCTTTCATCAAATTCAGGATTTCACGAATGCCGTCGGCTCGCGAATAAGCATATTTTTCGCCGGTTTTTACATTGGCGTATGTTTCGTCGGGAATAGTATTGTAGTCGGCAAATGCGCCGTAAAGTATCTTAATATCAGGGTTTTCCGTCAAAGCCTTGCGGAAATGCCTCAGATAAATTTCCCGGCCGGTTTCGTCAAAAGGACTGATGGCGCGGCGGCCTTGCCCGTTTTTCAAAGTCAAATCGAAAACCGCCGAAGCATTTTCTTCTTTTGCCATCCATGCGCTTCCTTCGGGCGGAAAACGCACTTCCATCATCACGCCAAGTCCATATTTCCGGCGAGCTTCATACGAAAGCGGCGGCGGCATTTTTTCTCCCCAAATCAGGTTGATATAATGCGAGGCGTAATATCGCGCCTGGTCGTCTTCGGTAAAAGTCAAAGGAGGGTGCTGCCCGATAAGATGTCCGCCCACGCGAAAATGAAAGGCAGGACTTTCGTGTAAATTAAAATTTTTCAACAGTAAGGTATTTTGTTCCAAAAAGCGAAAAACGCCGTTCAATGCCCCTTTGGGTGTTGCTCCGACTATAAAAAGCGAGCCGTTCCGAATCGTTGCATGATAACTCTCGCCCTCCTTTTGGGAAAGAATAAATGCTTTTTTTGCATTTTCGGCGGCAATAAGGGCAGAAGTTTCCGAAGTGCCGATGTATATTGTTTTTTTTGTCGTTTTCGAGTTTGAAGTGGACGGGACAATCGGCAAATCAAGTCGATAATTTTTTGCCAAGCCGTCTTTTAATTCTTGTGCCGCCGTTTGTTCCACAATATCCGAACCGCTCACAATGCGCCAAGTGTTATCTATGACTTGTGCGTTTGAAACAAAAATCAAGAAAAAAACAAGAAACAAAGAAACAGGTATTTTTTTCATTCATTTAAATTATTAAGAAAAGGGGCAAAGCCGCAGCCCGCCCCTTATCCGACTTCATTACCTGATAAACTTAATAATCTCATTTCTTCCGGATGTGGCAAGGCGGGCAATGTAAATGCCTTTGGGCAGATTAGCCACATTCAACATCGAAACATTCGCAATCGATTTCCGCAAGACGCCGTCCATACCGTAAACTTCAATCTTCGCATCGCTTTCCGCATGAATGGCTTGTGTTGCCGGATTATAATATGCGCGAACAGCCGGACTTAGCGTTTCGATGGCCGACGAACCGCCGTTCCACAAGCCTGTAATATGTATTTTGGTAAGCACGACGCCGCTAACAGCCGAATCGAGCGAAAGACGCAAATCCATCGCACGCATCTCTTCGTAGCGGATGGGTGAATGATAGGACAAAATCTGGTCGTACAGGTTTACAGTGGCCACTTCAAGCGTATCATCCCATGTTTCCGTACCGCTTTCGCGATACAAGACATACATCTTATTGACGATTCCGTAAGCCGCGTCACCATTAACCGAATTGACGGTTCCGTAGCCGATGTTGATCTCGTAATCGTTATAACCCGCAGTAGGAATATTCGGAAAATCGATGTGGCTCGCTTTCGGGAATTTCAGGAAACTGGCCTGACTGTTATACCAGTCGCCGACCCAAAGTTGCGTGAAAATTAGATTATCAATCGACGAAACCGGTTGGATACCGCCATTCAACGAAGGACAAGCTGCATTATCGGTATTACTTCCCCAATAGGGCGTAGGTGTATCAAACTCTTCGTAATAAAGCGTGTGATATTCGAGATCGGTGGCTTTGAGCGTTATATCGTCGAAATAACATTCCGTTCCACCCATCGAGGGATTTACCTGCTCTTCGTTATCGGGATTTTTGCCACCGGGACTCCAATCGGAATTGAAACCGACCGTAACCGCCTTGATTTTGTTGGCCGACGGAATTTCGATGACCAATTCGTGCCACGCGCCATCGCCCTCGACCGGCTCAAAAAAACGGACAATATTGGGCGCTACGGGATACAATATCACGTTGAACGTGGTGTCGGGGATATTGTCGTTGGTAATAAACTTGTATTGGATGCGTCCCATCACTCCGGGCGGAATCAAATACTTAAAGTAAAGCATGTTGTAAATCCGTGAGTCGGGTTGGTCGATGAAATAAACACCTTCGTACTGCCGGGGCGATCTGTGAAAATACTGACCGCACCAAGCCGACGAATTGACGGCGTCGGGATTCGGATTGGCCACCCTGATAATTGTATCCGCCTCGGTATAACGTGTATCAACAAAATCGTGATAATCGAAATCCGACGTAACATTGTCGAAATCGGCAATGAGAATATCGGCGGGCGGCTCGTAGGCTGCTTGTGCCATAGACAAGGCCGAAATACTCAGCATAAAGAAGAATAATGCAATCTTTTTCATATACAAATTATTTTTTAGAATTTTTAATTTTTTTTATTGAATACATTCCGGCGCACACGCAAAGCAAGCATAAACCTTCGCCTACCGGAACTCGCGGGGCTACCGGAGCATCGCCGATTCGCAAGTTGTCGGATGTGGTGGTTTCCTCGGTGGTTGCTTCGGTTGTTTCGCGTTGCAGCCAGTTGTCGGTGCGATCTTTGATTGTTTTTCTTTCGGCTGACGCCGAGATTGCTAACAGCAATGTTATTGCTAAAAATATTGTCTTTTTCATTTTTGTTGTTGTTTATGTAGGGGCTGTTTCAAAAGTTTGTCATTCCCGCTTTCGCGGGAATCCCCCGAAAAACGCAGCCGTCGCTGCTCTAACCGTTTTTTAATTTCCTTAAGGTCATTAAAGA
>JAISWY010000201.1 GCA_031270925.1 Candidatus Symbiothrix sp. | reverse complement strand
CCGGTCTTTACAGTTTGCAAATGAGTGAATTTTTGATAAAAAAAGGGTTGTTCATCTGGCTTGAAAACCCCTTGCAAATCAAACTGTCCACAGGCATTAAGCGGGATAAAAACGACAGGATAAACAGCAGGGATATCGCTCTGTATGCTCTCCGTCATCAAGACAGGGCCAAATGCTATCGCTTACCGGAGGCGAGCTTGAAATCGTTGGAATTGTTGCTTTCATTCCGGGACAGGTTGTTGGAGAACAAGCACTCTCTTTTAGTATCATCTAAAGAAATCCGCTCCGTGATACAGCGGAACAAGACAGCCCGTTACATTTACGAACAGTCGCAGAGAGAGATAGAAAGGATCAACCGGGAAATAAAGGAAATTGAAGCCAAAATGATGGAATTGATAGAGTCATCGGATAGCATGAATGAGAATTACAAGCTGGTTAGCTCCATCAAAGGCGTGGCGCTAATACAGTAGTCATCCTGGTTGCCACGCAAAATTTTACACGCTTCGAGAATAGCCGACAATTTGCCTGCTACGCAGGTATGGCGCCGTTCGATTCTCAGTCCGGCACTTCGATAAAGGTGGGTCACCTGCAAAAGCCTGTGTTTAGAGGAGCTAAATTAAAATCAGATGTCTCGACTTCGCTACGCTCCGCTCGACATGACGCGCTTCCATAGTGAGTGATGAGGGAACAGGCTGTTGGCGACACGGTCGCCAACAGCCTGTTCCCTCCCTTTTTCCTTTGACCGTCCCGTCATGTCGACCAAGGGAGCGGAGCGACCGCGTGGAGACATCTGATTTTAATTTAGCCCCTAAACACAGGGTTTTGCAACTGAGCCATAAAGGTAGCCCCTCATGTGAGCCATTTGGCGGACAGGAAGATTGAGCCGGAATATCCATCCACTTGTTAATAGATATATTCAACCCACTTCGGGGTTGAGGAGAGAGTGGTTATTTCTCTATCCCCCAATCGCTTCGCTTCATTGGGGGTTATTCTTATTCAGACCTGCGGTCTGTCGCTTCTACTTAACACAGAGGTTTGCAACTGAGCCAAGAATAATGTGAAATTTAGCGAACAAGAACAAAAAGCAACGCTTTTTTATTATGTCGTAGGTAAATTATTCTCCAACTTATCCACATTCCTCCGAATAACCTCATCACTCAATTCATAATTGCTCAAATCATCTGCCAAATAAGCATCGTAAGCGGCCATATCAATCAAACCATGTCCCGAAAGGTTGAACAAGATCGTTTTTTGCTTGCCTTCGAGTTTCGCTTTTTCGGCTTCGATCATGGTTGCAGCGATGGCGTGACAAGATTCGGGAGCGGGTACAATGCCTTCCGTTTGAGCGAACAGGATGCCGGCTTTGAACGAATCCAATTGCTGAATGTCCACGGCTTCCATCAATCCGTCGCGTTTCAGTTGGCTGACGATGGAGCCTGCGCCGTGATAACGCAAACCGCCGGCGTGAATGTGTGCGGGCGCAAAATCGTGTCCGAGTGTGAACATCGGCAGTAGGGGAGTGTAGCCTGCTTCGTCGCCGAAATCGTATTCAAAAACGCCGCGTGTAAGTTTGGGACAGGAAGCGGGTTCGGCAGCAATGATGCGAATATCTTTATTATCAATGAGTTTATGACGTAAAAATGGAAACGAGATACCGCCGAAATTGGAACCGCCGCCGAAGCAACCGATAATAATGTCGGGATATTCGCCTGCCATCGCCATTTGTTTTTCCGCCTCCAATCCGATGATGGTTTGATGCAGTGTAACATGGTTTAATACGCTGCCCAATACGTATTTACAGTTCGGCGTTTGCATGGCCAATTCGATGGCTTCGGAGATGGCTGTACCCAGACTGCCTTGGTAAGTGGGATGATCGGTCAGGATTTTGCGTCCCGCTTTGGTGGACATCGACGGCGACGCAATCACTTGTGAGCCAAACGTTTGCATCACGGAGCGGCGATAGGGTTTTTGTTCGTAACTGACTTTGACCATATAGACCGCCAATTCCAAGCCAAAAGCTTTGGCGGCGTAAGACATGGCCGTTCCCCATTGCCCGGCGCCGGTTTCGGTGGTAATATTGGTAACGCCCTGTTGCTTGCAATAATACGCTTGCGCCAAAGCCGAATTGAGTTTGTGCGAACCGACGGGACTGACACTTTCGTTTTTGAAATAGATATGCGCCGGTGTGTCGAGGGCTTTTTCCAGACCGTATGCGCGTACCAGCGGCGTCGCGCGGTAAAATTTGTATTTTTCGCGCACTTCTTCGGGAATATCAATAAAGCGGTCGGTAGTGTTCAACTCCTGCTTGGCAAGTTCTTCTGCAAAAAGCGGATACAACTCTTCGACTTTCATCGCTTGCTTCGTGCCGGGATGCAGCATCGGCAACGGTTTGTTTTTCATATCCGTTACGATATTGTACCATTGTGTCGGAATTTCATTTTCCGGCAAAAGAAATCTTTTTTGTTGTGTTGTCATTTGTTGAGAATTTTTAATGTTTTTCAATTTTGCAAATGTAAGGATTTTTTTACCTTTTTTATACTTGCAGCTTAAAAATATTCTTCCTACTTTTGCAAATGATTCGAATTGTGATTCCATGTTATTACGAACGCAATATTTTATCGGTAATCTCGAATTTATTTGCTTGCGAGCGGGGCGATTTTCCGGTGGAAATAATAGTCGTAGTTAATAGCTATTTGATTTCCACAGAAGAGATATTGCAAGTCAATCGGTTTTCGTACAATCAATTAGAAGATTTTGCAAAACAACACAATCAAAGGAGTTTCCGGTTGATAAATCTTTGGGTCGAGCAATTGCCCGGACATCAAACCGGGGCCGGTCTTCCGCGAAAAATCGGCATGGATTGGGCAGCTCAACAATTTGAAAAAGAAAATCAACCGACCGGCATTATTGTCAGTCTGGATGCCGATTGTACGGTTTCAAGTAATTATTTAACAGCTATTTATCGAAATTTTCAAACGGATAAGCTTAAATCGGCGACGTTTCAATTTCATCATCCCGTCGAACATTTATCGCCTGAAAATCCGCTTCGGAAAGCGAGCGAAGCTTACGAGGAATATTTGCGTTATTACCGTGCGGCTTTGGAATTTACAGGTTATCCCTACGCCTATTACACGATTGGCTCGGCTTTTGCGGTTACAGCGAAAACCTACCGGCAAGCGGGCGGAATGGGCAAGCAGCCGGCCGGCGAAGATTTTTATTTTTTACAAAAGGTTTTTCCATTGGGAAATACACGGTTTTTGGATGAAATGTGTGTTTATCCGGCTGCTCGCATTTCCGATCGTGTTCCGTTCGGGACGGGGCCTGCTATTCGTAGTATCTTGTCAGAAAGCCGATTACAAAAATATTCCTATCAAGTATCCGCTTTTTCCGAATTGAAAGACTTATTCGATTTAGTCGATTCGTTTTTCAGACAAAACGCTAAAACGATTGCAAAGGCGCTTGTCGTTTTGCCTGAACATCTGCAACATTTTCTACACGAAGATAATTTTATGGATAAAATCGACGAAATCAACCGATACACAGCTGCTTACATAAGTTTCAAAAAGCGTTTTTTTAATTATTTTACAGCATTCAAGATTCTGAAATATTTGAATTTTGTGCATCCGGCGCCTTATTCGTTGATGCCTGTCAGTGCGCAGTTTCGGATTTTACGGGAAAATTACCGGATAATCTAATTCGGATTTTGGCGCTTCAAGAAAAAGACGTAACTTTGCCGCATCAACCTTTGTAAAACGGTTAATTTGAAATTTCTTCATGAGCAAAATCAATCTGAATATCGAACAAATCCGCCGCGATTTCCCAATTCTTTCGCAAGAAATTTACGGCAAACCGTTGGTTTATCTCGATAATGCCGCCACTACGCAAAAGCCGCTGTGCGTGATGCGTAAAATCGACGAAGTATATTCGACCATCAATGCGAATATCCATCGCGGCGTGCATCGCTTGAGTCAATTGGCAACCGAATCGCACGAAGAAGCGCGGAGAATGGTGCAGCAGTTTATTCACGCCGGGAAATCGTCGGAAATTATTTTTACACGCGGAGCCACCGAATCCATTAATTTGGTAGCAAGTAGTTTTTGTCGATCGCAATGCAGGCCGGGCGATGAAATCATTCTTACAACGATGGAACATCACGCCAATATCATTCCGTGGCAAATCCAACGCGATATTTACGGCATTGAAATACAAGTAGTTCCTGTCTCAGAATCGGGCGAAATCGATTTGAAAGACATCGAAGAGCGCATTTCTTCCAAAACGAAATTAATTTCCGTAACCCACGTTTCCAATGTATTGGGAACGATTAATCCGGTCGAAAAGATCGTCCGCTTAGCGCACAATTACAATGTTCCCATTTTGATTGACGCCGCACAATCGGTTCAACATATTCCGTTGAATGTAAAGGAATTAGATTGCGATTTTTTAGTTTTTTCTTCTCACAAAATGTATGGCCCTACCGGTATCGGCATTTTATACGGAAAAGAAAATTGGCTCGACAAACTGCCTCCCTACCAAGGCGGCGGAGAAATGATTGCGCATGTAACCTTCGAGAAAACCACATTCAACGAATTGCCTTTCAAATTCGAAGCCGGAACTCCCGATTATGTTGGTTCTACGGCATTGGCAGAAGTCATTCGTTACATCGAAAATCTGGGTTTGGAGAATATCCGCCGCTACGAAGATCATTTATTGCAATACGCTACCGGGCGATTATTGCAAATTGAAGGAATGCAGATTATCGGAACATCTGCACATAAAAGCGCTGTTATATCCTTTTTAGTGAACAACATACATCCATACGACATGGGAATGTTGCTCGACCGATTAGGCATCGCTGTGCGCACAGGACATCATTGCGCCCAACCTTTGATGGACGCGCTCGGCATTGAAGGAACGCTTCGCGCTTCGTTTGCGTTTTATAATACGGAAGAAGAGATCGATGCGTTAGTAGATGGAATAGAGCGGGTTAGTAAAATGTTTCGATAAATCCGGCCGGCTCATCCGCGCAATACAAAAAAATCCCACATCCAAAAGATATGGGATTTTTTGTATTGCATTTCAATGATTTAGAAAAGCACTTTTTGGCTCAATGTTGTTTTACCATCATTCACAAGAATAATCTTCACACCGGGCGTAAAATCTTTTCTATTCAGTGTTAATACGCTTGTTACTGCTTCATTGGCAATGATTTTTCCATCCAATGAAACAATTTTTACGTTTAACGAACGGTTGATTTTGTTAATTAACAATACTTCGTTCGGATTTCGATAGAGTATGAACAAATCGTTATCGTTTTTAATTTCTCTGATACTATTATTTTCTATGCAATCTCCATTCTCGATGCCTTCCCATTCGTAAGCGCCTCTATCGGGTATGCTGTTCCGACAGAATTTGCGAACATCCGTTGCAGGAATAATTTCTTCGCCGTAGAAAAACACCAGACCGTGATCCAATCCCGAATTAACCAGCGGGCTGTTGGCGGCATTGATAGCCATATAAGGAACAAAGAACGGATCGGTACTCCGCGGTTTTGTCAAGAAATCGTCCAAGCCCAAATCATCAATATCCGCGAAACTTTGAGAAACCATATTACCTTTCACTCCGGTTACAAAATCCGGTTCGCGCGAAGGAGAAGGCATTTTCAAGCTAATCAACACATTGTTCCATCCTTTCGTGGTTTGTCCGGCGGTGTTCATATCGGTCTTCAAAATAGCGGCTGCCGTCGAAGAATCGTCCCAATTCACAGCTACATTATTGATAAAAAACATGGAATTTTTATGCTCCAAACTAACTGCCGGCGCGTTTCCGTAAAAAGTATTATTCACTAACAAGCCATCGATAGGCACTTTGTTCCCGTAATTGTTCATATCGTAATCGAAATGCACGGCGGCTCCCACATTGGCGGCAGTAGGGTTAAGCGATTTATTATCGAAAAAGGTGCAATTGATGATTCTTACTTCGCACAAGTCGCCGACAGTCGATCCGTTGTTACCTGTACGGTCGTAAAAGCCAATCGCCGAACCGTCGCCTTTGTAAACAGTGTTGCCTTCAAATGTACTGTTTTCAATTATCAGATACGACGATATATCTCTCCGTCCCGATTGTTTCACAGCGCCGCCTTCGGTATCCAAATTCGTAACAGTGGCTTTATTGTCCTGAAAATACGAATTACGAATGGTAACCCGAACCGAACGACAAGCCAATGCCGCCCCGCCTGTTTGACAGGAATTGTTGATAAACCGGCATCCTTCGACCGTAAGTTCCTCGCCGACATATATCAGCACCGCGCCGCAATACCAGCCGTCAGTAAACTTATCGCGAAAAACGGTATTTTTCAAAACCATCTTACTATCGGGACCTGCTACGCGAAACATGCGCTTATCGGACGATTTTCCTTTAATCGTTGCATTATTCCCTTCCAAAACGAGGTTGATGTTTTTCGTACCGAAATCCACATTATCCACGTCTTCAAACTCGGAATTTTCTTTCAATTGAACAATTGTCAATTCGCCTTCGGATGTCATATTGGGTAATAACGACAACGAACGGATGGCGTTTTCCCACGATGTGCCATTTTTTAAATCACTTCCGTCTATCGGATCCACATAAATGGTTTTATCGGCCAAGAGTGAAAACGAACAAGCCGAAACCAACATACTCAAAAATAAAAATTTCTTTTTCATGATGTATTAAAATAAATAAAATTAAAATTTCAAGCATCAAAAGTACGGAGGATTCTCGATTTCAACTTGCTTTTTTGCGGACTACACTTGCGTAAATAAAAAAGGGTTTGCATAAATGTCGCAAACCCTTTGTCTTTTTGCGCTTCAGCGCTAATAAGTAAATGTGGCTTGTTTTGTATCGCAACTATTGCCGCCGATAAAGACATCGAACTCGCCCGGTTCGGCCCGGTATTCTAAGTCGGAATTGTAGAATTTCAAGTCGTTTTCCGAAATCTCGAACGTAAGGGTTTTTTCTTCACCCGGCTGTAATTCGATTTGTTGGAATGCTTTTAATTCCTTGACAGGACGGGTTATCGAAGCTACTTTGTCGCGCAAATACAATTGTACGGTTTCCGTTGCGGTGTATTTGCCGGTATTTTTGATATTGATCGAAATCTCTTGTACCGATGGGGCGTGTCCCGTTTCTAGGGTTAAATCGCTGTATTCAAATGTCGTATAAGATAATCCATAACCGAAAGGATAAAGCGGCGTATTCGGTACATCCAAATATTTGCTTGTATATTTTTGCTCTTCATGGATGGGACGGCCGGTGTTTTTGTAATTATAATAAATCGGTATCTGTCCCAGGTTGCGCGGATAAGTCATTGTGATTTTTCCCGAAGGAACAGCATCGCCAAACAAGACGTCGGCTATTGCGGGGCCGGTCATTGTTCCGCCGAACCATGTTTCCAAAATTGCGTTCAGATGATCGTTTTCCCATTGCAAAACAAGCGGACGACCGTTCATCAACACCAGCACAACCGGCTTGCCTGTTTGCGCCAAGGCTTTCAATAATTCTCGCTGATTTTCAGGCAATTGAATATCGGAACGCGAAGCCGCTTCGCCCGTCATACTGAACGCTTCTCCTACGACGGCCACCACTACATCGGCGCGACGAGCAATGTTTAGCGCTTCCTGAATCAAATATTGCGATGATTTTTCCGAACGTTCGATTTTCGATCCGAAACCATTCAATTTACGAATTAAAAGAGTATCCTCCAACAAGTTACATCCTTCGGCATATAAGAAACGATTGGCGCCGAATTTGCTATCCAAAGCTTCCCAAAGCGAAACGGCTTGATTGTAATCGCCGGCGGCGCTCCAACTACCGATCAAATCGCGTTTCCGTTTCACTTGCGGGCCGATGAAAGCGATTTTTTTCGTCGAATCGAGCGGCAATAATTCGTTGTCGTTTTTCAACAACACCATGCTTTTAATGGCAGCTTCTTTCGCAACGGCCAAATTTTCCGCCGTAAAGTAGCGCTTGGCTTTTTCTTCCTCGTTGCAATAACGGTACGGATCGTCGAACAAGCCCAATTTATATTTCGCTTCCAGCACGCGGCGGCAAGCTTTATTGATGACTTTTTCTGAAATCTTACCCGATTTTACCAATTCGGGGCCGTATTGGTAGAACAATTCGCTAACCATTTCCATATCGACACCGGCTTTGAACGACAATTCCGCAACTTCTCGTTCGTCGCCCACGCCATGACTAATCATCTCTCGGATAGCGCCGTAATCGGTTACGACAAAGCCTTGGTATCCCCATTCGTCGCGCAGCAATTCGGTTAATAACCAGTGGTTTCCGGTTGCAGGAACGCCGTCGATTTCATTGAATGAAGTCATGAACGTAGCAGCTCCTGCATCGGCTCCCGCTTTGTAGGGCGGCAGGTATTCGTTGTACATCCGTATTCGGCTCATATCCACCGTGTTATAATCGCGTCCGGCTTCGGCGGCGCCATACAGCGCGAAATGTTTGATACACGATAAAATCGTATTGTTTTGCGATAAATCGTTCTGCTCGTAACCTTTTATATAGGCTCTTGTGATGAGCGAACCCAAATAAGGATCTTCGCCGGCGCCCTCGCTCACACGTCCCCAACGCGGGTCGCGGGCAATATCGACCATCGGACTGAATGTCCAGTGCAAACCGTCGGCCGAAGCTTCATCGGCGGCGATGCGGGCGGTTCGTTCGATTAAATCCAAATCCCACGAAGCGGCCAATCCCAAATTGAGCGGGAAAATGGTGCGGTGGCCGTGAATCACATCGTAACCAAATAAAATAGGAATACCCAAACGGCTTTCCTTGACGGCCAACTCCTGCAATTTACGAGTGGCTTCGGGCGTATAAATACCCAAAACCGATCCCACCGATCCGGCTTTGATTTTTTCTTCCACGCCTTCATTTAAAATAGGGCCGGTAATATCGAACCCGATGGCCAATTGATTCATCTGGCCGATTTTTTCTTCCAATGTCATCTGCGACATCAATTGATCGACAAAGCGATCCATGTCTTTGTTGTTCGGATTGGAAGATGTTTGTTTACAAGCAGTTAGTGCAAGCAAAATAAAAACTAAAAATAAATTACACTTCATAAAAATATGTATTAGAATGTTTTTCCAGCGACAAAAGTAATCTTTTTCTTTAAACCGGCAATGCGAAGAATAAAATCTCTCCGGGAAATATCGTTACCGGCGTCAACCGGCTGCATTCCCAAAACGAGCGCGAGACGGGCAAAAAATTGCATTTTTAATCTTCTCATAAACAGTCATTTTTCAGCCACAAAAATACAATAAAAACCCGTTCCGGATGTATAAAAACGACAGATAGACTTTCGTTTGCGTAACGCGATTTGTATTTCGGTCGCAAATCTTTTCGTTTTTGTTGCCTGTGGGTAACTATTTTAAAAAAATTGTATTACCTTTGCGAACATTTTCTATTAGAATTTTAAAATATGACCGGTTTTAATCATTTCATGTACGGAGTAACTTGTGTAGTGGCCGTACTTTTTTCCGCTTGCGGATCGAGTAAAGACATTATTTATTTTCAGGGTGTTGCCGACGACACAACCCGTGTGTATAACGATTTGGCGACATACGAAATAAAAATCGTCCCGAAAGACAACTTGTTTATTAATGTATCGACTTCCACATCCAACCCCTTGGCGGCGGTGCCTTACAACGCAATTGATATGACGCGCGGTGGCGGATATATCTCCGCCATGGAATATCTCGGCTATCTGGTTGATGAAAACGGCGATATTACCTTTCCCGGCTTAGGAAAAGTCCGCGTGGGAGGCCTGACCAAAAAAGAAGCCACCGAACTTATCCGGAAAGGCTTGGAAGAATACATAGAGCAACCGATAGTTAATATTCGTTTCCTGAATTACAAAATTTCGGTATTGGGCGAAGTGAATCGTCCGGGAACGTTTGTAATTGGAGATGAACGGATTTCGATTCCCGAAGCCATCGCCCGCGCCGGCGATATGACGATTTATGGACAACGGCACAATGTATTGGTCTGCCGAATCGACAACGGCGAAAAAAAATTTTTCAAAGTGGATATAACTTCACCCGCAATGTTCTATTCCGAAAGTTACTACCTGCATCAAAACGATATTCTCTATGTGCTTCCCAATAAATCAAGAGTGATGGGCGCCTCCTATAACCCGATGATTTCGACCTACCTGTCCGTTGCCGGGCTTTTGGTCTCCATCACAACTTTGATAATCAGCATCAGCAGAAAATAATAATGTTATAAAATCAATATTTTTAATGGAAACGGTAAATGTACAAACAGAACATGCCAACGAATATGAAGTGTCGTTCGCAGAAATTTTCTTTCATTATTTCAATTATTGGAAATGGTTTGTCGCTTCAGTTGCGATTTGCCTTTTAATTGCTTTCGTTTATTTGCGCTATACTACCAAAGAATATGC
>JAISWY010000086.1 GCA_031270925.1 Candidatus Symbiothrix sp. | reverse complement strand
GAAGTCGATACGCCTGTGTTACAGGCTATTCCGGGTGGAGCTTCCGCCCGCCCGTTTATCACGCATCACAATGCTTTGGATATTCCGATGTATCTTCGTATCGCTAACGAATTGTATTTGAAGCGCTTAATTGTTGGCGGATTTGAAGGTGTCTATGAATTTTCGCGCAATTTCCGCAACGAGGGAATGGACCGAAGCCATAATCCCGAATTTACCGTGATGGAAATCTATGTTTCCTACAAGGATTACAATTGGATGATGAACTTCATGGAGCAAATGTTGGAACGCATCTGCCTTGATGTTTTGGGAACAACCGAAGTGCAAGCCGGCGAAAACATCCTCTCGTTCAAAGCGCCTTTCCGCCGCATAACGATGATCGACGCCATCAAGGAAAATACCGGCATCGACATCAGCGGAATGGGCGAAGACCAAGTGCGAGAAGTATGCAAACAGCTTCACATAGAGCAAGATAAGACCATGGGCAAAGGCAAGCTCATCGACGAGATTTTTGGCGAAACAAGCGAACGCAAATACATTCAACCGACATTCATAACCGATTATCCGAAAGAAATGTCGCCCCTTTGCAAACGCCACCGCAACAATCCCGAACTGACCGAGCGCTTCGAATTGATGGTCAACGGCAAGGAATTGGCCAATGCCTATTCCGAATTGAACGATCCCATCGATCAGCGCGAACGCTTCGAGGAACAATTACGTTTATCGGAAAAAGGCGACGACGAAGCCATGTTCATCGATCAGGATTTTTTACGCGCCTTGGAATATGGAATGCCACCCACATCGGGTATGGGCATCGGTATGGATCGTTTAGCGATGTTATTAACCGGACAACCGTCCATTCAGGAAGTCTTGCTGTTCCCGCAAATGCGACCTGAAAAAACAAGTCAAGCCCTATGAAACTACCCGGAAGAATAGCTATCATGGGCGGCGGCAGTTGGGCGACCGCCATTGCCAAAATGGTTTCCATGACTCAACCCAATTTTAATTGGTATATGCGCCGGCCGGAGCAAATCGAAGATTTTCAGACCTTTGGACGTAATCCGTTTTATTTGTCGGCTGTGCAATTCGATACGGCAAATATCAATTTTTATACCAACATCAACGAGGTTGTAAAAAACAGCGATACCTTGATTTTCGCCATTCCTTCGCCATTTCTCAAATGCCATCTCGAACGCTTGGATGTTTCATTGAAGGAAAAAGTGGTCATATCAGCCATCAAAGGCATTGTGCCGGACGAAAATCTGATTATTTCCGATTATTTTACCGAAATTTACGGTCTTCCGGAAGAAAATATCGTCGTTGTTGGCGGTCCCTGTCATGCGGAAGAAGTAGCGATGGAACGTTTATCGTATCTCACCATCGGTTGTTCCAACGAAGAACGGGCGCAAATTTTAGCCGGAATGTTTAATACACGCTTTGTAAAAACATCAACGAGCATCGACGTTATCGGCATCGAATACGCATCGGTCTTGAAAAATATCTACGCCATTGTTTCCGGAATTTGCCACGGATTGAAATACGGCGACAATTTCCAAGCCGTTTTAATTTCAAACGCCATCGAAGAAATGGATCGCTTTATCCAAGCCGCCAATCCCGTAGAACGAAACATTTACGGTTCGGTTTACTTGGGCGATTTGTTGGTAACGGCTTATTCGCGATTCAGTCGCAACCGCATTTTTGGCTCGATGATCGGCAAGGGATATTCCGTCAAAACCGCTCAATTGGAAATGGAAATGATTGCCGAGGGCTATTACGGCACCAAATGTATTCACGAAATCAATCAACAAAAATACAATGTGAATATGCCCATTTTGGAAACCGTTTATTCCGTTTTGTATGAGCGGAAATCGGCAGTACCGGCGATTAGAAAATTAACGGAATTATTCAAATAATCCGAAAATTTTATCTATCTTTGCCGTGTTTTAGATAATTACTTATGAAAATAAAAAACTTGAAATATGAATATTTATGAGAAATTGGGCGATTTTCTGTTGAATTGGATATAGTTAATAATAGGCGGTATCCTTTTTGCGGCAATTATGGCAGACGAAAGTATAACCAATACAACGTTATATATTACTGCAATATTGTTTCCGATCGCCTTGCTTTTCTTTAATAAAAAGCAAGAGAAAAAAGGGAAAAACTAAAAAATAGGAGGACTAATATATGTTTTTGATTGCATTTTTATGGACTATTGCCGGTTTGGTTTTAATTGGCGGTATTATAGTTACTTATGTCAATAGAAAAGATTTGTTTTCAAAAGCTTAAAGCATCGCAGGATGTTTTTTAAACAAATCATAGGTCAAAAAGAAATAAAAAACCGCTTGATTCAATCGGTCAAAGAAGGTTTTATCCCCCACGCTCGACTGATTGCCGGCAAGGAAGGTTGTGGCAGTTTGGCCTTGACTTTGGCTTATGTCCGTTATTTGCACTGCACAAACAGACAAGACGACGATGCCTGCGGCCTATGCCCAAGTTGTCTGAAATTCAATAAATTATCGCATCCCGATTTGCATTTCGTTTTTCCGATTACCAATAAAAAAGGAAGCAAAGATGCCTACTGCGACGATTTTTTACCCGAATGGCGCAGATTCCTGACCGAAACGCCCTACGGAAACTTGGCGACTTGGCTGGAAGCCATCGGCGGTGAAAACGCCCACGCCATCTACGCCCGCGAAAGCAACGAAATCACACGAAAACTCAATCTGAAAGCCTACGAATCGGATTACAAAATCATGATTATCTGGTTACCCGAAAAAATGACGGACGAAGGCGCCAACAAACTGCTGAAATTGTTGGAAGAACCGCCCGCCAAAACCGTTTTCCTGCTCGTTTCGGAAGATCCGGAGCGCGTGATAACGACCATTCGTTCGCGTACACAATTATTGCTTGTTCCGCCGATTGCCGATGAAGATTTGGCTCAGGCATTAAACGAAAAATACAACCTTCCGGCCGGCGATCTGCCTTTGATTCTCCGCTTGGCCAATGGAAGTTACAACCAAGCCATCCAAATCATTGATTCAACGGGAGATAACGAAGCGCATTTGGATTTATTCATCACCATGATGCGCAATTCATGGAGCCGCGACGTACAAAATATGCGTGCCAAATCCGACCAATTCGCCGCTTCGGGTCGCGACAAACAGAAAGCATTCTTGGCTTACGCTCAACGCTTGATGCGCGAAAATTTCCTCTATGGCCTGCAAATACCGGAAATCAACTACATGAACCGGAAGGAAGCCGATTTTTCCGAGAAATTTCACCCTTACGTGAACGAACGCAATGTGATGGATTTTGTGCAGAAACTCGCTTTAGCCGAACGACACATCGAATCGAACGTCAATCCCAAAATGGTCTTTTTCGATTTGTCGATGAAAATTGCAGTTTTGTTAAAACTCTAAAACATAATTTAAACGCATGACGGAAATTGCATCTTTAGGAAAATTCGGTTTGATAGAACATCTGACCAACGATTTAAAAATACAAAACAGCAGTACCATCCGCGCATTCGGCGACGATGCAGCCGTTTTAAATCACGACGGAAGAACGCTGATTTCCAACCGTTTATTTTTGGAAGGCATTCATTTCGATTTAACTTATTTCGCCTTGAAATTTTTAGGCTACAAAACGACAATCGCTTGTTTATCGGATATTTATGCAATGAACGGACAGCCGAAACAGTTACTTGTTTCCATCGGAATTTCCAAACGCTTTTCGGTCGAAGACATCGACGAACTGTTTATGGGCGTCGAATATGCTTGCGAACGGCATGGCGTGGATATTGTAAGCGTAAACACAACGGCCTCCCTGACCGGTTTAAGCCTGAGTTTGAGTAGTGTAGGCGAAGTCGAGAAAGATTCGGCGGTATATCGAAACACCGCAAAAGTCACCGATTTAATTTGCATTTCCGGCGATTTGGGAGCTGCTTATATGGGTTTGCAATTGTTGGAACGTGAAAAAGCCGTTCATACCGGCGAAAAAGATTTCACACCCGATTTTGCCGGAAAAGAATATTTGCTCGAACGCCAATTAAAACCGGAAGCGCGCAAAGATATTCTCGAATTATTGGCGAAAAACAACATTCGTCCTACTTCGATGATTAATATTGTCGATGGTTTAGCTTCCGAATTGTTGCATATTTGCAAGCAAAGTCAAGTCGGCTGTTCGATTTACGAAGAACGCATTCCGATTGATTATCAAACAGCGATGATGGCCGAACAGTTCAATATGAATCTTAGCACTGTGGCTTTGAATGGCGGCGACGATTACGAATTGTTGTTCACGGTTCCTTTGGCGATGCACGAAAAAATCCAATCCATAGAGGGCGTCCGTTTAATCGGCCACCTTACTTCCCAAGATGAAGGCGTCAATTTAATCGCCCGCGACGGTACACAAATCTCCTTGCAAGCCCAAGGTTGGACCGCTACAGCCGAAAATTCAAACGAATAAGCGATATTTTTTTCCGAATCGTTTGCAAATTCAAAAAGAATGTTTACCTTTGCATCCGCAAAAAAGAAGGTGCCATAGCTCAGTTGGTAGAGCAACGGACTGAAAATCCGTGTGTCCCTAGTTCGATTCTTGGTGGCACCACGAAAGTTGATATAAGCAAAGAGAAGTAAAACCCTGAGAATCAGTGCTTTAGTAACAAATCACCCCAAAAGAAACTCATTTTAGATCTTTTCGGGTGCTTTTTTTTGTGCCTCTTGGCACTATCAACGTATGAACAAAAAAGGGATCAGTTGCAAAACCCTGTGTTACGT
>JAISWY010000046.1 GCA_031270925.1 Candidatus Symbiothrix sp. | reverse complement strand
AAAATGCGAATCCAATCGCCGCCATTGCTTGACATAGAGGCAGGATAAACGGATTTTGCATCAAAAGTAATCTCATCACTCGACAGAGAAAGGCAATCATCCAGCTCCACTTTCATTTTCTGATTCTCTCCCGCAGGAATGGCGGTAGTTGTAAAGATCGGCGATTTAGTTGTTTCAAGCAAACTGTCGTTCAGATACCAACTGAAAAACTGCGCATCGCCGGGCGCTGTCACCACAAATGTAACCGCCTCGCCGCCTACAATTTCGTCAACATTCGCCGGCGCTGTAATAACCAGATTGTTCGGAGCAGTAGCTCTCACTTGATAATCCTTACCTGCCTTTCGCCATTGGTTGCCATTCCAGAAATAAACGCCCGGACAGAAATTCGGGCTGATGTTGTAAACAATCATACCGATAGCTGTCAAATCCTCATCGGCCTTGGAATCGCCTACTTGCAGGGTATCTAAATTCTGTAATTCTACATGAGGCAAAAGCAAACCCTTTTCATTGCTTTGTAAATCAAGAATTGCACCCGCGTGAGGGTCGCTGCTTCCGTTGCGTTCGCTGATTGACACTTGTGCTTTCGCACTTGCTGCGCCCAATATAATGAGTAGCAGCGTTAAAAGATTAAATTTCTTCATTACAAATTTGTTTTTTAAAATTATTAATTGATACTTTCAACTTCTTGTGTTTATTGATTTTCAGGTTGCAAAGATAAATAAAATTTAGATTAATTATACAAATTTCATACGAAAAGTGGTTAAATCTTTTTTTGAGTGTTATTGTTGTAAGTACAGGGATAATAATGGCTCAATTGCAAAACCCTGTGCTTAGCAGAAGCGACAGACCGCAGGTCTGAATGTTAATAACCCCCAATGAAGCGAAGCGATTGGGGGATAGAGAGAAGTAACCACTCTCCCCTCAACCCCGAAGTGGGTTGAATATATCTATTAACAAGTTGATTAATCGGGCTAAGATAGTGATTTATTTCGGATATTCAACCCTTCGGGTTGAGGTGGTCGATGTATTTTTCTCTCCCTCCCCCCAATCGCTTCGCTTCATTGGGGGTTATTAACATTCAGACCTGCGGTCTGTCGCTTCTGCTAAACACAGGGTTTTGCAGGTAACCCATAATAATATGTAAATCAGATGTCTCGACTGCGCTTCGCTCCGCTCGACATGACGCGGCGTCCCGTCCTGTCGACCAAGGGAGCGAAGCGACCGCGTGGAGACATCTGATTTTAATTCAGCCCCTAAACACAGGGTTTTGCAGGTTGACCCAGAGTAATACCATCTGCTTACTTTGTTAATCGAAGCAGAATTTCAGCTTCTTTGGCATCATAACCCAAACTCATTGCTTTGCGAATATCTTCCGCAGCCGAGTCTTTTTCGCGCATGAGTAATTTGGCGCGACTGCGAATAATGTAGAAATAGGGATTTTCGGTTTCCGACCAGCGGATAGCTTTGTTGATTTCGGTTAAAGCGCGGCCGGCTTTTTCTTTTAAGAGGTAAATTTCGGCGCGGCCGGCATAAATTTCAGGATGATTCGGTTCTTTGGTTTCCAAATAAATATAAATACCCTCGGCTTCATCATAGCGTTTTTCAACTTTATACAATGTTGCCAAACCTAAACGAGCATAAAAACTCATCGGACTGAGTTCCAACATCCGATTAAAATCAGATTCCGCCGATTCAAAATTTTTTAATTCAATATTGACTAATCCCCGTTGATACAAGGCTTCTTCATTATTAGGTTCCTCCTCCAACAAAGTATTATAATCAATTAAGGCCGTTACATAATCGTCTGTTTCGGCATTCAACGAAGCGCGATCGGACAAAAACGTTTTGTTTTTCGGATAACGGCGCAAAGCCAGCGAATAAGATTGCAAGGCATCCTTATTCTTTCCCAGCCGCCGTTGGATGGTTCCCAAATTATGAAACAAAAAAGCATTCAAAGGATTATCGGGTTCGGCGCGCAAAGCATTGGTCAATGCGACTTCGGCAGAATCCAAGTGATTATCATTCAAATATTTAAAAGAAATTTCTATCCATTCCGAATGGCTCTGCGAGTACAAAGCATTCGAAACAGATAGAATAATTCCCAATAATACTATGATTCGGCACATCCGAAAACAGTTTATCCAACAACCGACGAAATCAATTTATAGCCTTTTCCATGGATGTTCATGATTTCCAGATCCGGATCATCCTTCAACAGTTTACGCAATTTGGTAATGTACACGTCCATACTGCGAGCATTGAAATAATCGACTACGCCCCAGATTTTTTTCAAAGCGTAATTACGCTCCAAAACTTGATTGACATTTTCGCACAACAGCGCCAACAAATCGTTTTCCTTGGTGGTTAGCTTCGTCGTTTTATCGCCGATCTGCAAAGTTTGCTTTTGCACATCAAACGTAAAATGACCGATAACATAAGGTTCTTCTCTAACCGCTTTTTTGCCGTTTACACGACGCAGAATAGCTTCCATCCGGAATAACAATTCTTCCATACTGAACGGTTTCGTCAGATAATCGTCGGCGCCCAGTTTGAAACCTTCCAAAATATCTTCTTTCAAGGTTTTAGCCGTTAAGAAGATAATCGGAATTTCGGCATTGAATACTCGAATTTCATTAGCCAACGTAAAACCATCTTTCAACGGCATCATCACATCCAAGATGCACAAATCGTACTTCTCTTTTGAAAAATTCTTGGATCCTGCTTCTCCATCGGGAAACAGATCCACCGAATAGCCTTTGGCTTGCAGGTATTCCCGCAATAGCATTCCTAAATTTTCATCGTCTTCGCACATGAAGATCTTCACTTTGTCTTCCATAATTTACTTATTTATAGATGAATATTAATTTTCAACAACAGGTAACGTAATTATAAATTTCGTTCCTTCGCTTAACTCACTTTCAACTTTAATAACTCCGTCAAAATCGGTAACGATTCGCTTCACATAAGCCAATCCCAAACCGAAACCTTTCACATCGTGACGGTTACCGGTAGGAACACGATAAAAACGGTCGAAAATCTTTTTCAGACTTTCTTTTTTGATGCCGATACCATTGTCTTCGATAATAATTTGAATCTTGTCGGCAAAATTCCACGTGCGCACAATCAACATTAGCGGCACATCGTGACGGCGGTATTTGACCGCATTTTCCATCAAATTGAACATCACATTCGTAAAGTGCATCTTATCTACCACAATCGTCGATTCTGTGGCATCTAAATCGAGCGCCAACATTCCACCGGCATTTTCAACCCGCAAAGCAAATGTGCGAGCAACATCGGTTAGCACATCGTTAGCATCCAATTTACTCATCTTGAAGCGCACCGCACGGTCGTCGAAAAGCGACATTTGCAACACTTTTTCAACCAAGAAACTCAAACGGGTGCTTTCGTCCGTAATCACTTTTTTGGCGTGATCCCTCAAATAGGGCGACGAACTCACATCCGCATCGTTTAAGGTTTGCGCTGCCAAGGAGATACTGGCCACCGGCGTTTTCAACTCGTGGGTCATATTATTTACAAAATCCGTTTTTATTTCGGATAAACGTCTCTGTTTGAATACAATAAAAAGAGTATAAATAAATACGAACAATAAAACAATGGTAAAAATAATCGAAGGGACAATAAATCCCGTCGAATTTAAATCGTATTTGTTTTGCGTGGGAAAAGCCACTTGCAGGGTATAAAGCTTATCCGACGGATCTTTGGGAAACAATATCTGCGAAAAAACTTCGAGATGCGAAGTGCGATAATCGGGACTCGCATACACCAATTCTTTATTTTTATCGGTAATGGCGTATATAAATGGTATATTCAAATTATTGTTTTCCAATTCGCGGCTGATATACGATTCGAGTTTTTTCATATCAATTCGTTCTTCAATCGGGCGCTCGCTACCTTTCATTGCGCTACGGATTACTTCTTCCAAAAGATTTTGCTGATACACAAAACCATCCGAAAAAGCTTCCTGTATGGCTTTGGAAGCTGTTTGGAAATCGTTTTTCCCAAAACTGGGCGGTACGGCCTGTACCGAAAAAGAAGGTTGATTGGAAATATTGAACTGCGAAGACGATAAATCTTTTTGCTTACCGTATTTTTGTAGTATCCGGCTGGTAAACAACTGTTTAGTTTCATCCAATTCCAAATCGCGCGATACTTGAAAAAGGCTTCTTTTGACCGCTTCTTCAAATTGATCTTCTTTGTTTTGCAGGATGATACGAATATAATTGATTTGTAAATACAACAAACCAATAAATGCAAAAATCATTACACCGGTCAATAACCAAATAGTCGATTTCTTCATGCTGTTTTCCGCCGATTTTTATCCATATCTAATAAGGAACAAAATTAGTTTTTTTTTGTTTAACATTTATCCGAAAAAATCAAAAATATTTTTTCAAAACAATAAAATAAAATAATTTTTTTCGTTTTTTGAAAAATTATGTTAAATATAGCCCAAAAGAGGGAATAACACAAATGTTACTCCCTCTCGAAATATTGTCCTGTGTTGAATTAATCAACAGGAATATTTTTGTTTACGTTTTTGCAGCCGATTAATGCATAATACAACAAATATGCAAGTCCGGCAATAATTACAAAATAACTGATTTGATAGGTGGTAATATCGGCAATCTTATTTTGAATCAAAGGAATAATGCCTCCACCGACAACCATCATCATAAAGATACCCGAACCGGCAGCAGTATATTTGCCTAATCCTTCGGTTGCCAAATTGAAAATACCACCCCACATGATAGAGGTACAAAGGCCACACAGCACGAGGAACAAAGCTCCCAACGGGACTTGCACCATACTGAACGAAGCCCCCGTAAACACAGGCATGGATGTTTGAATGCTCGTCGGCAAAAATACGAAAAGAAGTACAAACAAAATACCAATGGTAGAAACGGCGGTAAGCATTGCTTTACTCGAAATTTTATTACCGACCACACTTCCCAGAAAACGTCCGATAAGCATCATAAACCAATAGGTTCCGGCAACAAAACCGGCAATACCGGCGGCGGTTACAGGGTCTAAACCGGCTCCTTTACCGCTATTATCAGCCAAGAAAAAGTTTAAAGTTCCCGGAATACCGATCTCAATACCTACATAAATAAAGATACCGATAGCGCCCAAAACGAAATGCCGGAAATTCCAAGGGCTGTGTTTAAAATTCAATGAGGTCGCTTTGTTTCCATCATCCGGATCTTTAATCGGAATAAACGCAAGGATAATAAACGCGGCTGCAAATACTGCCAGAGCAATATACAACACCGGATTAACATCGGTAATAGCAGTATTGACAGTAACTTGTCCGATCAATGCACCCACGAACATCGGAGTAAGCGTTGCCGACAACGAATTGAAGGTAGCGCCCGTTTGAAGCAGCTGGTTGCCTTTCTTGCCGCCGCCACCAAGCAAATTAAGCATCGGATTCACAACCGTATTCAGCATACAAACCGAAAAACCGGCAATAAATGCACCTAACAGATAAACATAAAAGTTTGTCGGAAGACCGAACAGTTCGGAACCGACTCCCACAATTCCCGATAGAAATTGTATTAAAACACCTAAAAAGCCTACAGCAATCGCCGCCAAAGCGGTTTTTTTGTAGCCTATGTTCGTTAATAATTTACCTGCGGGAATCCCCATAAACAGATAAGCGAGAAAGTTCATCATATTTCCTAACATACCTAGAAAATTTGAACCTTCGAAAGCGGGTTGATTTTTCCAAATAACACCGATCGGCGCGGCCAGATTCGTTACAAACGAGATCATCGCAAAAAGAAAAATCATGGTTGTAATGGCAATCACATTGCCTTGTTTTTTTGTTGTCATGATATAAATATTTAAAAATTAAAATGTGAAATTTATTTCCGGGTGCAAATATATTAAGGAAAAACGAAATATTCTGTATTTTGTTGAAAAGTATTTAAAAAAATTACTACCTTTGCTTCATGCTTGAACAAGAATTACATTGGGAACGCGATCTATTTTTCTTCCTCAACGGAAGCGATTCGACGTTTTGGGACAATTTTTTTTATTTATACTCATATAAATGGACGTGGATTCCGTTTTATGCCTGCCTCTTATTCGTTTTTATCTATAAACGGCCGTGGAAAGAAATCGTGTGGACGATTGTTGCGGTTGCTTTACTGATTACCTTGTGCGATCAAGTTTCGTCGGGTTTTTTCAAACCTGTTTTTCATCGTTTGAGGCCGTCGCATCATCCCGGTTTCAAAGAGGCAGTCGATTTGGTGTTTGATCATCGTGGCGGCGGATTCGGGTTTATTTCAAGCCACGCGGCCAATGCTTTCGGATTGGCTACATTTACGGCTTTGTTATTCCGTAATCGTATTTATACGGCTACGATAATATTGTTTGCCGTCATCACCGCCTATTCGCGCGTATATTTGGGTTTACATTTCGTATCGGATATTGTAGTGGGTAGCTTGGTTGGCGTCGCCGCCGGATACCTTATATATTATATATATTGTTGGAGACCAAAAAAGGGACTTCCGGTCAAATCGAATTACTCGCCGGCAAGCATCCGGTTTGTGAGCGTCGCTTTTTTTGTTTTCGTAGCAATTTTATTATTGTTTAATACTCAATTAGTTAATTTATATCCACGATAATTTTTTGAATTTATGTTTGGAAGCTATCGTTTTTTCATCTAAATTAGTCGCCTGAAATGAATTTTTTAATATTAACAATTAAAATAAAAATATCATGAAAACGATCACGTTTAACGGATTGCGCAGAATCAAAGACAAATTACCCGCAGGCAGCTCCGCCCGAATTGCCGCAGAGTTAGGACTTCCGATTGAAGTTGTACGGAATTATTTCGGCGGAGTGAACGAAAGCGCCGGCAATGGAGGCGGCATTCATATCGAGCCGGGTCCCGATGGAGGTATTGTTATTTTAGATGATTCCGCAATTTTGGAAAAAGCCCTCGTTATTTTGGGCGAAATCGACTACAATATCTCCACCGTAGAAGCAAATGTTTAAATCATAAAATGAGTAAATCCTTTTCCACTCAAATTCTTAATCAGCGTTTTCAGCGAAACGATTCGCACGGTTCCATTTCGATGCCTATTTATTCGGGCGCGGCTTTTGAGTTCGATAGTGCCGAAGAAATGGAAGATGCATTTTTGGGAAAATCAGGCAAACACACCTATTCCCGCATTTCCAATCCCACGGTTGAAGCTTTTGAAGACCGCATTCGGCAAATCAGCGGCGCCAAGCACGCTTTGGCGGTTTCTTCGGGTATGGCCGCCATCCATAATGTGTTTATGACCATTGCTTGGGCCGGTTCGAATATTGTTACCACTTCCCATTTATTTGGAAATACATTTTCGTTGTTCCTTTTCACACTGAAAGCTTTCGGAGTAGAAGTCCGTTTTTGTAATCTGTTGGATATTAATGAAGTAGAAAAGAATATCGACGAAAACACCTGCGCTGTTTTTACGGAAATCGTAACGAATCCGCATATGGAAATCGCCGATTTGAAGGCTTTATCCGCTTTGGCTCACACTAAAAATGTGCCTTTGATTGCCGATTCCACTGTTATTGCATGGAACAGTTTCGATGCACAAAAGTTGGGTGTGGATTTGGAAGTTGTTTCGAGTACGAAATATATTTCCGGTGGCGCTACGAGCATCGGCGGGTTGATTATGGATCATCAAACCTTCGATTGGTCGCGTTCGCCGCGTTTGGGCGATTTGGCGAAACAAGTGGGCAAACGAGCATTTACCATCAAATTGCGAGCTGAAATTTCACGTAATTTGGGCGCGTATATGTCGCCGCACACCGCTTATTTGCAGAATTTGGGTTTGG
>JAISWY010000047.1 GCA_031270925.1 Candidatus Symbiothrix sp. | reverse complement strand
GCCGATTACATCATCGACATTGGCCCGAATGCCGGACGGTTGGGTGGAGAAATTGTATATGCAGGTAGGCTTCCACAGGAGATGGCGAATCAAGTCCGGCATGACGAACTATCCTATACTATCAAATATCTGACCGGCCGCGAACAGATCGAAATTCCGAAACAACGTCGCAAGTGGAACAATTTCATCGAAGTAAAAGGCGCCCGCGAGCATAATTTGAAAAATATTACCGTCCGTTTTCCATTGAATGTGATGACGGTAGTAACCGGCGTGAGCGGTTCGGGAAAATCGACTTTGGTGCATGATGTTTTTTACCAAAATTTGCGGACTTATTTCGACAGTTATTCCTCGCAGGACGTCAAAGGACTTTCCGGCGATTTGAATTTGATTCGGAATGTAGAATTTGTCGATCAAAATCCGATCGGCCGTTCGTCGCGATCCAATGCGGTAACGTATATCAAAGCCTACGACGAAATTCGTCAATTGTTTGCCAGCCAAGCTTTGGCGAAGCAATTGCGTTTTACGCCGACTTATTTTTCGTTTAATATCGAAGGCGGTCGTTGCGAAGAATGTAAAGGCGACGGCGTGATTACAGTCGAGATGCAATTCATGGCCGATGTGGTTTTGGAATGTGAATCGTGCCACGGCAAACGCTTCCGGCCGGATGTGCTGGATGTGGAATACCGCGGCAAAAATATCTACGACGTATTGGAAATGACTGTCGATGAATCGATTGAGTTTTTCAAACAGAACGAAGACAATACAACCAAGAAAATCATTAAGAAATTGCAAACCTTGCACGAAGTCGGTTTGGGTTATGTGAAACTCGGACAAAGTTCGTCCACTCTTTCCGGCGGCGAAAACCAGCGTGTGAAATTAGCTTTTCATTTAAGCGAAGAACGTGCGCAACCGACCTTATTCATTTTCGACGAACCCACTACCGGACTGCATTTTCACGACATCAAAACATTGATGCACGCTTTCGATGCGTTGATTGCCCGCGGCCATACGATTGTGATTATCGAGCATAACATGGATGTTATCAAAATGGCCGATCATGTGATTGATTTGGGACCGGACGGCGGCGAACAAGGCGGTTATCTGGTGGCGAGCGGAACGCCGGAAGCGATTGCAGCTAATGTACAATCGCATACCGGACGTTTTTTGAAGGATAAATTAAATGTAAAATGCTCATCAATGATCGATACTTCCCGATTGAAAATCTAAAAAGGCGCAGTTTTACGATGAATATTTTGTGAACATAGAAAGTAAGTACAAAAGAAACAAGATAAATATGAAAGAACTGAATTTAATATGCTGCATGGTTTTGAGTATAAATGTATTTATTCAAACTCAAATACTTGCTCAAACCGAATCGACGGTAGAATTGCATAATCCCGTTATCCCCGGAACGTTTGCCGACCCTTCCGTTGTTGAGCATGAAGGAAAATTTTACGTCTATGCTACTATCGACCCCTGGGGCGGCGATTCACTCGCTTGCTGGGCGTCGGACGATTTTCAAAATTGGGAACTGCATAAATTGAATTATCCCACAAAACTTGCCTGCACTTCGTCTTTGTCCAATGGCAACAAAGTGTGGGCGCCGTCGGTCGTCAAACGGGGAGATACATTTTATATGTATGTTTCGGTTGGCTCGGAAGTATGGTGCGGCCTAGCGAAACATCCGCTCGGCGAGTGGCGAAATCCGCTCGGCGATAAACCGCTGATTGCTTTCGATACCACAAAATATTATCATGTAATAGACGCCGAAGCCTTTATCGACGATGACGGCAAGGCGTATCTTTATTGGGGTTCGGGCTGGGAATGGATTAATGGGCATTGCTTTGCGGCAGAATTAGGTAACGATATGTGTTCGTTCAAAACCAAACCGGTAGAAGTAACGCCAAAAAATTATTTTGAAGCGCCCTTTATGGTCAAACACAACGGCAAATACTTTTTGACCTATTCCGACGGCAAAACCATCGAAGACACTTACAAAGTACGTTACGCTGTGGGCGACAGTCCTTTCGGTCCTTTCGAAGAGGCGGCAAACAGTCCAATCCTCGAAACAAACGACAGCCTCCAAGTGTATGGCCCCGGACATCATGCTTTTTTTTCGTTTCGTGGGAAAAACTATATTTTGTATCACAGGCATAGCCTGCCATTTGTACCCGGAACCGCCAACAGGCAAATTTGTATCAATGAATTTGAATTTGACGATGAAAACAACCGTATTGTAAAGATTATTCCGCTCAATACGCAACTCTTCCCGAAAGTGAATAATGTGTTATTTGAAAAAAATCGCACCACTATATTTATATCGACCGGAATGAAAAACCGGTAGTTTATGTGGTTATTTCTCTAACCCCCAATCGCTTCGCTTCATTGGGGGTTATTAACATTCAGACCTGCGGTCTGTCGCTTCTGCTAAACACAGGGTTTTGCAACTGAGCCGGAAAAAGAGAGGGAACAGTCTGTTGGCGACCTTGTCGCCAACAGACTGTTCCCTCATCACTCACCCCGGAAGCGCGTCATGTCGAGCGGAGCAGAGCGAAGTCGAGACATCTGATTTCCCACATTATTATCCCCAACAACCTAAACATTATCCGAGCGGGACGATACTTTATCAATCATTCTATTTTGCTTATTTCTCATCCCTGAATAGCGTTTATAAAATAATTATCTTTTTTGTTTCCGAAAAAACGGCTTGCTTTATTTTCAAGAAATAAATACCTTTTGCCAAGGGATATGAAATTGACCGTTTCGTAAATATTCCCTTAATTGTTATCATTTTTCGCTTCAATTTCCGGAAACAGTCCGGTTTGAACAACCAACTGCATTGTTCCGTCTTCGTTGTAAAAAAGTTTATCGACACAAATGGAACGCGCACAGCCGTTGGTTATTTTACCATAAGATAGATAATTATTGTGATAAAAAGCGTACCATTGTCCTTTAAATTCCACGATGGAGCCATGTTGCGTACCTTCGGTAGTGCCGCCTACAACCACTCCTTTGTATTCCCAAGGTCCCATCGGACTGTCGCTCATCGCATAGCGTAACCGGTTGTGAATGTGTCCCTTGTTGTTATGGTCGGCATACGTGAGATAATAAATGCCGTTGCGCTTGTGTACCCAAGGGCCTTCGTGATAATCGGGCAAACCTTCCACAACCGACCAATCGCCGTCGAGTTCGAGCATATTAGGTTTGAGTTTGGCTACCGCGCAGACCACTTTCTGACCGGCGGCATCGTCGCGGTTGACTTTATAATAAAAATAGGCCTGTCCGTCGTCGTCGATAAATACGCAGGGGTCGATACCCGAAGGCAGCCCTTTGATGTAGCCGCGGTCGATAAAGTTGGCGGCAGGTTCAGCGCTTGTGGCTACACCTGTGCGCCATGTATTACTGTCGTCCTTGTGCGGAAAATACAGATAATACGTGCCATCTTTATAGACGCAATCGGGCGCCCACATGAATCCGCCGCCTGTCCGCCCCCACGAGAGATTGCGGGCTTCGAGAATTTGTCCGTGATCTTTCCAGCGGATCATATCATCGGTGGAAAAAACGTGGTACCTGTCCATCAAATCACAACCGCGCGGCGGCACAATATCCTGCGAGGCATACACATACAAGCGCCCGTCGGCCCACACATGCGCCGATGGATCAGCAGTATAAAGCGTATCGCCATTAGGGTAAGTACGAATAAACGGATTTTCCGCAAGCTGTTGAGCGTAAGCACCTAAAGCAAAAAACATTGCCAAAAAAAATAACAAACCGATTCGTGTACTCATAATTCTTAACTTTTAATTTTTAATTCGTAATTCGTAATTCGTAATTTTTAATTCGTAATTGTTCAGTTTTTTCACCCGCAACAAAGCCTCCAAAAAATAATAGTCGGCATAAGTAAGCGGTACATCAATTTCCGCAAGGTTTGGGAAATGTCCCACGCTATGACGAAGAATAAAATTGCCGTTGCTATTTGCCTCGGCAAGGTATCCGGGCGACGAAAGCGCATTGATTTGCTTTCCGGCGATTTTCAAATATTTTTCCGAACGTTTTTTATCCGTAAAAGTACTTAATTCGAGCAAAGCCGAACAGATTATCGCTCCAGCCGAAGCGTCACGCAAGGCCTCCGGAATGTCGGGTGCGTCAAAATCCCAATACGGAATTTTATCGGCAGGCAAACGAGGGTGATCAACGATAAAATCGGCAATTTTTATTGCATGCTCCAAATATCCGGGCTTATGTGTTTCACGAAACATCATAGTGTAGCCGTACAAAGCCCATGCCTGTCCACGCGCCCATGCCGAACTGTCGGAATAACCCTGATGCGTTTGCCGGCGAAAAACACCGCCCTGCGAATAGTCGTAGTCCACAACATGGCAGGAACTTCCATCGGGACGGAAATGGTATTTCATCGTCGTGTCGGCATGTGAAACGGCTATTTTCAGGAATGAACTGTCGCCCGACAAACGAGTGGCTTCGCAAAGCAATTCGAGGTTCATCATATTGTCTATTATCACCGGAAAATGCCACTTTGGATTGTCCCATGAGCGAATCACGCCCAACGTCGGATTGAAACGAGTGGAAAGCGAACGGGCGGCATTCACGATTACCGTTTTGTATTTGGGATTGTTTGTCAAGCGGTAAGCATTGCCGTAAGAGCAATAAATCTTAAAACCAATATCGTGATCGTTTGTTGTATATTGCTGTCGTTCAATTCTTTTTGAAAGAGTTTCGGCAGCCGTTTTCAGCGAATCGCATTTGGAATATTCGTATAAATACCACAAGGTTCCGGCCGTAAAACCACTGCACCAGTATGCATCATCGGAAGTTACAAGATTTCCGTTCTTGTCGATGGAACGAGGCAAGCGCCCTTCCAAATCTTTTACCGAATTGTATAGCGCCAAAGTCTGTTTAGCCGCAAATTGCAGTGTCTTGTCGGTTTTATTTGTTACACACGCCTGACAGGACACTGCAATCAAAATTGTAAAAAGCAGTTTTTTCATCTTTTAACCCATCTGCTTCATTTGTTTCTTATCGGCTGCGAAGTTCCAAAACCGCCAAGGCCGTGAAACAGTTCGGAGGCTTTGCC
>JAISWY010000334.1 GCA_031270925.1 Candidatus Symbiothrix sp. | reverse complement strand
ATTGGGTTCCCGCGGGATTCGAGCCAATGCTATCGCTCCGGGTTTCATTATTACCGATATGACGGCTGCTTTGTCGGAAGAAGTCAAGACGGAATGGGCGAAACAGATTCCTTTGCGCCGCGGCGGAACGCCTGAAGATGTGGCTGATACGGCTTTGTACCTTGCATCCGACCTTTCGTCTTACGTTACAGGACAGGTTATTCAGGTCGATGGCGGGATGAATACTTAAAAAGCAGCCATTCTTGCATACATTTCGACCATCGCCCATTGGGTAAGCAGCCATTTGTAATTATCTTTCCTCCGGCCGCTCCAATCGGAGCCGAAAAGTCCGTCGTCGTCGCGCATGGATTTCCACGCATAATCCAAATTTTGCCGGAAAGCGTTCATGCAGGTTTTGTTGCCGTCGATGGAATACAGTTCGAAAAAGCCGCGCAACATGACCGCCGTAAACCATACATTGCCGCCTTTCAGCAGGCGGAACGAATCGGCGCCGTCGGTTTGCAAACCGTTGAAGAAGTAGTTGCAGCACGATTCGGCGATGTTTTGCGCATCAATCAAATATTGATTGTCTTTTGTGATTTTGTACAATAAAGCGGCGGCTTGCATCATTTGTCCGCTGTTGTAGGCGTATTTTGTTTTGTCCATTCGACCTGAGCGGCGAATATTGTCGTAATACAAATAATCGGTGGTGTCCTGCAAATACGCTTTTGTCCATTCGTAAAGCGCTTTTCCCTGTTCGAGATACGAATTTTCGTTGGTCGCCAGATATAATTTCAGTGCATAAACGCTTCCGGGAGCATTGGAACAGGTGTTTTTGCTTGTTTTCTTCTGTTCGCACCAATAAATGCCGCCACCGAGCAACGAGTCGATTCCGCTTTCGATGAAACGCCAAATCAATTTCGCTTTTTCCAGAAAACGCGGATCTTTGGAAGCAAGATACAAATCGGTAAAATCAATGCCGATCCAAACATTATCGTCGTAAAAACGATCGGATAGCGGCGCAGAGCGAATATAGGAAGCATAAGCATCGGGACTGCGGCTTTGGTCGAAATATTCTTCCAATGCGGGTAAAACCTTGTCGTCGAGTAATTGAAGAAAATGTTTGTCGGCCGTGGTTTCGTAAAGTACAGCGACAGCCGTTAAACTACCGGAATAAGGCCACAAAAAGGAATATGGATTGGGACGTTTCTGTTCATGGCTTGCCAAATAAGAAGCGATATATTCGTTGTCGAACGGAAAATTTTCGCGTAAGAGCAAGGTGTCGGCCACCGAATAATGCGTATAAATCGAATCCAAAGTTTCGACGGCATAAGCGGTAAAGCGATTGTTGTTCAAGTGTTTGTCATTGGCCAAGCATGGCTCCGACATCAGAAACAGCGACAGGAAAAGGGGGATAAGACGTTGCATAAAATCATTTTTTAACTTATAATTCCTTTTGTTCTTTAAAATAATTCCGGTGCAAAAGTAAAAAAAATTCCGATTTATCGTATCAAATCAACGCACAATCCGATTCGACTCTAGCGCCGTGGATGCGAACAACGCGGTAAAATTTGCATAAATCGGCGATTGAATTGTTCGATTAAAACCGCTTTTATTTCCGAAATCGCGATTTCCGCACCGGTTTCTTTTTGGACGGAGGTAACGCCTTTGTCCGTAAATCCGCATGGATTAATGAGTTGAAAGTAATTTAAATCGGTATTGACGTTCAATGCGAAGCCGTGCATCGTAACGTAACGACTGCTGCGAACGCCGATGGCTGCCATTTTTCGTGCTTTGTGTGGAATATTGGCGTCGATCCAAACACCGGTCGCACCGTTCAATCGTTCGCCGGTAATTCCATAATCGCTTATCGTTCGGATAATTATCTCTTCCAAGCGGTAAATGTATTCTTTCAATCCGATGTGGAAATTTTCCAAATCAAGAATCGGATAACCGACGATTTGTCCGGGGCCGTGATAAGTAATATCGCCGCCCCGATCGGTTTGAAACAGAGCGACTTGCTTTTCCTTCAAAATACTTTCGGGGAATAACAGGTTGGCGGATAGAGCGTTCCTACCCAGCGTAATCACGTGCGGGTGTTCGCAGAAGATGACGCGATTTTCGACCGGCAATCCCTTCATTTTCTGTTGAATCGCTTGGTCGAAGCATTGTTTTTGCTGTTCGTAAGCTTGTCCGTAAGGGATTAATCCCCAATCGTCGATTGTTATTTCCATTGGATTTCCATCATTTCGTCCATGATTGTCCGGATTTTGGCTTGTCGCCGCAGGATGTAAGTATCCGGATCACAAGGATTTAGTTTTTTCGGATTAATCAAGCAGGCGGCGATTCCGGCGGCTTCAAAGGCCGTTAAATCTTCGGCAGAAACGGCGTAATAAGCTTGTGCGGTGGCTTCTGCGCCGAAAAGTCCGTCGCCCATCTCAATCGAGTTGAGGTAAATTTCCATGATGCGCCCTTTGCCCCAAATCAACTCGACGAGAACGGTATAATAACTTTCCATAAGTTTGTTCCAATACGAATCGCCCGCGAACAGGAAAACGGCGCAGGCGGTTTGTTGTGAAATCGTTTTGCTCTCGTGGTACAAAATGCGGGCGCCGCGATTCATGTTTACGTTTTCGTTACCGGCATCGAAACCATTGTGTATCAGGAATAAATAATCTTCCGAAGCCAAAACCGCCTTGATCATTTGCGGCGAAATCTGTTCCAGCGGTTTCCATTGGTGTTGCGTTTTCGGTCTCAACATCATCGGCGTATAATAAACAGGCACGTATTTATACAAAATCACAAAAAACAAACTAAGAGTAAAATACGCTAATATACAGCATTTTACCACTAACCAAATTTTTTTTACGATTTTTTTCATGGCTCAAAGTTACGACGATTTATTCGATTTCTCCGTATTCGGGAATCTCTTTTAAAAAGGAGTATTCGTTTCCGTTGATGCGGCAGCAAAAATGCTGTAGGCCGTTACTTAGAATTAAATAATTGACATTCAAGCACATATTGTAGCGAAGCGCTTGGTCGAAAATCGCTTGCGTCATCGTAACGGCCGGCGCTTTATATTCGATAATCATGCGCGGCCGAAGCTGTAGATCGTATAAAACCGTGTCGCAACGGCGATTTACGTTGCCTAAAACGATGGAAACTTCATTGGCCAACAGTCCTTCGGGATACTTTTTTTGCTCGATGAGGTAATGGATAAAATGCTGACGCACCCATTCTTCGGGCGTTAAACGTACATATTGCTTGCGTAAACGGTCGAAAACCAGAGTTTTAGCATTCTGTTCTTTGATTTTTAAATCGGCGGGCGGTAGATTGAGCGAGTGCATTCTGAACTGTATTGTGTTTTTATGTTTCCGGCAAAGTTAGCATAAAATTCTCAATTATACACAAACGCATAAAAATGTCCGGCGAAATTTATAGAAGAAAATTACATGAAAAACTTACAAATTCCAAGCGCATGCAATGAAAAAAAGTTTTTTTATTGAGGAAAGACAGGTGTTTTTTAGAAAAAAACGGCTAAATCTTTTTTTGAGGCGCTATTAACGAGAGCGAAAGACGTGCGAGTGGAAACACCGGAGGTGTTTCCTGTGAATAACCCCCAGATTTATCTGGG
>JAISWY010000308.1 GCA_031270925.1 Candidatus Symbiothrix sp. | reverse complement strand
CAGCACGTCTTTTTAGCACGAATAATATTCTCGGCGAATGGACACAGCACCCAAACCCCTGCCTTGGCGAAGATGCCGACCTTACTTTCCACTCGCAAGGCACGTTTATTTTGCCCGTTCAGGCCAAAAAAGACGCCTTCATTTTTATGGCTGACCGTTGGACGCCCGAAAATCCGATAGACGGACGTTATGTTTGGTTGCCCATACAATTCGAAAACGGCTTGCCGACACTTAAATGGCAAGCACAATGGGATTTAAGCATTTTTGAGAATCCCAAATCAGACGTACTCACCATTATCAAAAAAGTAAACGATTTTTGGCAGGCAAACCAAGCCGCAGAAGCAACATCGTTTTGGCATGTTGCGGCTTATCACACCGGAAATATGGCGGCTTACCGACTTACAGGCGACGAAAAATACCTTCTTTATTCGCAAAAATGGGCGGAATACAATCATTGGAAAGGCGCAACTTCCGACGATAAATCGAAGTGGAAATACAACTACGGCGAAACGCCCGAACACGTCCTTTTCGGCGATTGGCAAATCTGTTTCCAAACCTACATTGATTTGTACGAAATTGATAATAAGCAAGATGAAAATAAAATCGCCCGCGCCCGCGAAGTGATGGAATATGAAATGACTACGCCCGCCAACGACTATTGGTGGTGGGCAGACGGACTTTACATGGTAATGCCCGTAATGACAAAACTTTACAAGGTAACAGGCAATCCGCTGTATTTGGAAAAATTGCATGAATATTTTTCTTTTGCAAAAAATCTGATGTATGACCCCGAAGAAGGTCTGTTTTTCCGTGACGCCAAATACATTTATCCGAAACACCAAACGCCTAACGGCAAAAAGGATTTTTGGGCGCGTGGCAACGGCTGGGTATTTGCAGGATTGGCAAAAGTGTTGCAGGATTTGCCCGAAAACGATACCCACCGGAGCAAATACATCGAGGTTTTTACGAATTTAGCAAAAGCATTGAAAGCGGCGCAATTGCCCGAAGGTTATTGGACGCGCTCTTTGCTTGACGAAAATTTTGCTTCGGGTTACGAAACCAGCGGAACAGCATTTTTTACCTACGCTTTTCTTTGGGGAGTTAATAACGGATTTTTAGAACGTGCAGAATATCAGCAAACGATTGATAAGGCGTGGCATTATTTAAGCAAAATCGCACTGCAAGCCGACGGTACTGTCGGTTATGTGCAACCGATTTGCGAGCGTGCCTGCCAACACCTTGTCGATGAGCGCACAACAGCCGATTTCGGTGTAGGCGCATTTCTTTTGGCAGCCACCGAAATGGTACGTTTTGTCGAAAACAACAACCGCGAATACCAATTGGTTTGGAGTGAAGAATTTAATACGGAAGGTAAAGTGGATACTGCAGTTTGGAAGCATGAACGCGGTTTTGTACGTAACAACGAAGATCAATGGTATCAAGAAGATAATGCAGTTTGCAAAAATGGCCTACTCGTTATCGAAGCACGAAAAGAGCGATTTGCAAACCCAAATTACGAAGAAAACAGTCGCGATTGGCGACGCAAACGTCAAAATGTAGAATATACTTCATCGTCAATTAATACGAGCAGGAAAAAAGAATTTCAGTACGGACGATTTGAAATTCGCGCAAAAATTCCTACTGCATCCGGCTCTTGGCCGGCAATTTGGACTTTGGGAAGAAACTATCCGTGGCCCTCTAACGGTGAGATTGATATTATGGAATATTATCACATAAAAGGGATTCCTCATATCTTGGCAAATGTGGCTTGGGGAACCGGCCAAGCCAATAATGCCAAGTGGGATAGCCGGACTGTACCGTTCTCGAAATTTACGGATAAAGACCCCGATTGGGCGAGTAAATTTCACATTTGGCGGATGGATTGGGACGAAACGGCAATTCGCCTCTATTTAGATGATGAATTACTGAACGAAACATTATTATCTCAAACAATCAACGGCTCGGTGGGCAATTATACCAATCCTTTCCGACAGCCACATTATATTCTGTTGAATCTGGCAATCGGCGGCGACAACGGCGGCACTATCGACGACAGCCGTTTCCCGATGCACTATGAAATTGATTATGTCAGAGTATATCAAAAGGACGCCGATGTTCTTTCCTGCACAAAAGAAGCAGAACGTGTAAAGCAACAGTATAACCAGCTGTTCTTCAATAAAAAAATGCTAATTACCGCAAAAAAATAGATATTTAAACTTTTCAAAAATGAGGTTAAATCGTTTGATATTCAGAAAAATGACTCCAGAATAACCGTTTCCGTAGATTATTTATTGAATGACATATCGAGTTATTACACAATTACTTATACGGTTTTGCCAATCGGTACGGTAAAGGTAAAAGCGTCGTGGAAAGCAGGAAAAGAAGATTTGCCCGAAATGCCGCGTTTCGGTATGCAAATGCGACTTCCGGCCGGATTTGAGACCTTCACATATTATGGTAGAGGACCTTGGGAAAATTATTCCGACCGGAACACTTCGAGCTTTATCGGGATTTATAGCAGTACGGTTGTGGAACAGTCCTTCGATTACATCCGCCCGCAGGAAAACGGAAATAAAACCGATGTTCGCTGTCTAAGGCTGACAAACGATAAAGGTATCGGATTGCAAATCAGAGGCATGCAACCCTTAAGCGTAAAAGTGTCCCACAATCCGGCGAGCGATTTGGATTTCGGTTTTACCAAAAAGAACACACATCCGAGCGACATAACGCCCCGGAAAGATGTTTTCCTGAATGTGGATTACTTACAACGAGGCCTTGGCGGTGATAATAGTTGGGGAGCCTTGCCGCACGAGCCATACCGCTTATTAGCTGATACATATCAATATGGATATGAGATAAATGTTCTGGTTGACCGTCTTTTTATTGATGAGATTAGCAATCAATAAGTCCAAGTGCAGAAATGATAAGATTGCGGATAATCGCAAAAATATAATTTAGAACGGCACAACATCTTCCCGTTTCATACGTTCGGGTGGAATCATATTGGATTGACTGTTCATGCGCGATTGATATTCGCCGGCAATCTGATCTTCATCTTCATTTTGAAAACGGATGAAATCGCTTTTGAAACTTAAACGGACAACGCCCGTAGAACCGTTACGATGCTTGGCAATGATGATTTCGGCTTTTCCGCGTACATCGTTGCCATCGCTGTCCTGCAACAAGTTGTAGTATTCCGGACGATGGATAAAGCACACAATATCAGCATCTTGTTCAATGGCGCCCGATTCGCGCAAGTCGGCCAACTGGGGTCGTTTAGCATTCGGATCGTCTTTGACGGAGCGGTTTTCAACTCCACGGTTCAACTGCGAAAGCGCGATAATCGGAATGTTCAATTCTTTGGCTAAACCTTTCAACGAACGGGAGATAATGCTGACTTCCTGTTCGCGACTGCAGAAAGCCATCCCGCTGGCTTTCATCAACTGTAAGTAGTCGATAATGATGCACTTTACATGATGTTCCTTGACCAAGCGACGGGCTTTGGTGCGCAATTCAAAAACCGACAAGCTCGGCGTATCGTCCACATAAATCGGCGCGTTATACAATTGCTTAATGCGAACATCGAATTGCGCCCATTCGTGACGCTGCAACTGTCCGCTTTTGATGGTCTCGCCTTTGATTTCGGTAACATTGGTAATCAAACGTGTAACCAATTGAACATTAGACATTTCCAATGAGAAAACAGCTACCGGCGTATTAAAACTCACAGCCATATTTTTAGCCATCGAAAGTACAAAAGCCGTTTTTCCCATGGCAGGGCGGGCAGCAATAATGACCAAATCGGAATTTTGCCATCCGGCAGTAATTTTATCCAATTTCTTGAATCCCGAAGCCAAACCGCTCATTCCATCGGTGCGGGCGGCCGCTTCGTTAATCAAATTGATGGCCTCGGTGATAATCGGCGTAATGGCGGTAAAATCCTTTTTCAGGTTTTGTTGCGAAATTTCAAACAGTTGCCCCTCAGCCTCTTGCATCAAATCATCGACATCGTTGGTTTCATCGAAAGCTTTGGATGCAATGACGGACGAAAACGAGATCAGTTCGCGCGCCAAGGCTTTTTGCGCCACTATGCGGGCATGATATTCCAAATGCGCACTCGAAACGACTTTTTGCGAAAGTTGCGCGATATATGAAACACCGCCCACCGCTTCCAAATCGCCTGATTTTCGTAATTGTTCGACAACCGTTAAAATATCGATCGGCTCTTGATTGACGGCCAAATTTTGGATGGCCGTAAAAATCAGTTCGTGGGATTTGTCGTAAAAACTTTTCGGTTTTAGCATTTCGCTGACCAGGGGATAAGCATCTTTTTCGAGCATCAGCGCGCCCAAAACCGCCTCTTCCAGTTCGCGCGCTTGCGGTTGAATCCGTCCGATTGCTTCGGTAGGAGCGCTTGTTTTTTTACTTCGTGAATTGCGACCGTTCGGTTTTTCTTCGTTTGCCATGAGGATTATTAAAAAATGCTTGCAAAGGTATAAAATTCGCGACGGTAAACGAGCAGGTGCGATTAAAAATGATTAACATTTTTTCAACGGAAGCCGCAATGGGTCGCCTGCAAAAAATATTATACTCGAAAATTTGCAAAATCCAAAAAATCATCATACCTTTGCGATATTATTTTAATATCATTTTAATTCTAGTTTTTTATGAAATCGAAAGAACAAATTTTTCAAGGAGTGAAGTTGCAAGGGATTCCGGTTTTGCTGTGCAATATCGTGTTTCTCATTGCTCTTGTGTGGTTTTTGGTGTGGGTTATCCAAAGCGGTTTTTCGGATAATCTGGTTGGAATTTTGGTGGTTGCTGATATCGTTTTGTTTATCATCAACACAATTATTTGGTGCGGTTTCGTGCAGATAGAACCGAACGAAGCGCGGGTTATGGTTTTCTTCGGAAAATACAGCGGAACAATCAAAGAGAATGGTTATTTTTGGGTTAATCCGTTCTATTCCAAGAAGAAACTGACGTTACGCGCTCGTAATTTGGATGCCGAACCTATCAAAGTGAACGATAAAAAAGGCAATCCGATTATGATTGGTCAGGTTTTGGTTTGGCGCGTGGTGGATACTTACAAAGCTTCGTTTGAAATTGATAATGGACAAAGCGGCGCACAAACCGACAGTGTCAATGCCAAAATGCAGATTTTTGCCAATTTTGTGAAAGTGCAAAGCGATGCTGCCTTGCGCCACGTAGCGGGCATCTATGCTTATGACGACGCGGACAACGAACAAGAATTAACCTTGCGTTCGGGTGGAGAAGAAATCAATACGATTTTGGAAAATCAGTTGAACGAACGCTTGTTGATTGCCGGCATAGAGGTCATGGAAGCGCGAGTCAATTATTTGGCGTATGCTCCTGAAATTGCGGCTGTTATGTTGCGACGCCAACAAGCCGACGCGATTATTGCCGCCCGCGAAAAAATTGTGGAAGGCGCTGTCGGAATGGTCAAATTGGCTTTGCAAAAATTGTCGGACGAACAGGTAGTCGAATTAGACGACGACAAAAAAGCCGCTATGGTTTCCAATTTAATGGTCGTTCTGTGCAGCGACGAACCGGCACAACCGATAGTCAATTCCGGAACATTATACAATTGATGGGCAAGGAAACGAAAACGAAACCCTTTGTGTTGCGCATCGATCCGGAAACGATGAGCGCCATTGAAAAATGGGCGTCCGACGAATTTCGGAGTGTGAACGGACAGATTTTGTATCTGCTCGACCAAGCTTTGAAAAAGAGCGGTCGAGCAGCTAAATCCGGCGACAAAAACAGTTAATACAACAAGGCCGTCAATTTTTTGACTGCAGCTTCCGGCGTCGATTCTTCGGCCAGCAAGCTCACGAATTTACTGCCGATAATTGCGCCGGATGCCTTGGCAAAAGCCGCTTGCAAAGTTTCCCGATTGGAAATTCCGAATCCGATTAAACGAGGATTGTGTAAATCCATCGCATTAATTCGTTGAAAATAAGCCTGTTTCGATTCGTCGAAGCTTTTTTGTGCGCCGGTGGTTGATGCCGACGACACCATATATATAAAGCCGGCGGTATGTTCGTCGATAAAGCGGATGCGTTCTTCCGAAGTTTCGGGCGTGATGAGCATGATAATCCGCAAATCGTATTCATCCGCAACCGGTTTATATTCAGCCAGATAATCTTTGAAAGGCAAATCGGGGATAATCATACCAGAAACGCCGGTGCGACGGCAATCTTCGCAAAAGTGTTCAAAACCGTATTGCATGATCGGATTGAGGTAGCCCATCAAAATCAACGGGATATGCACATCTTCTTTGATGCTATCCAGTTGATTGAAAAGCAGTTTCAAGTTCATACCGTTTTGGAGGGCGGTGTTGCTGCTGTTTTGGATAACCACGCCGTCGGCCATCGGATCGGAGAAGGGGATTCCGACTTCGATCATGTCTATCCCGTTCGCTTGCAGGGTTCGGATGATTTCTGCGGCGTCGTTTAGCTTGGGAAAACCTGCCGTGAAATAGATGGACAGGATTTCTTTTTGTTTTTGTTGGAATAGATTGTTGATTTTGTTCATATTGTTGTTATTTAATTTTTTAATACTTTTTTCTCCTTTTCCCTAAAACTCATCCAACAACTTCCGCAACAAGTCCGGATCTTTCAATCCGGGCGCTATTTCAAACCGGCTATTCAAGTCAATAGCATACAATCGTTGGTGTGATATGCGTTTAATCGCTTGAATATCGTCCAATCCGATGCCGCCGCTAAGAAAAAACGGCGTTTCTCCCGTATAAGACGAAAGAATTTTCCAGTCAAATTTTTGTCCCGAACCGCCGAATTTCGGGGTTTTTGTATCAAACAGAAAATAATCGCAATGATGTTCATATTCAGCCGTTTGCTGCCAATCGCCTGTTTCCGAAACGGCAAATGCTTTAATGATTGTAATATTTTGATTTTTAATAGATTGACAAAATTCCGGCGATTCCGAACCATGCAACTGCACCGCCTGCAAATCGTATTTCGTAACTTTCTCCAAAACTTCCGCTTCGGACGCATTGACAAACACGCCTGCCTTTTGAATCGACGACGGCAAAACATGCAAAGCTTCCGGCGACAATTCTCCGACACAGCGCGACGATTTTTCGTAGAAAATCAAACCCATAAAATCAATGGATAATCGGCTTAACTCCAAAATATTATCAGGATATTTCATCCCGCAGACTTTGATTTTCATTGCAATGCCGATATAAATTGTTTCAACGCCAATGCCGGATGATCCGTTTTCATAAAATTCTCCCCCATCAAAAAACCTTGAAAGCCGCATTGTCGTAGTTGTAGCACAGTTTCCGGCTTTGATAATCCGCTTTCCGAAATTTTCACATATTCGCTTGGAATGTGGTTGGCCAAATCAATTGTACGCTGAATATCCGTTTGAAAAGTTTTCAAATCACGGTTGTTGATACCAACAACATCAATATCGGATTGGATGTAAGCCAATTCGCTTTCGTTGTGGATTTCCAATAATACTTCCAAATCCAATTGGTGTGCAATTGTTGTAAAACGCTTGACTTCATCCTGAGTTAAACAAGCGGCTATCAACAAGATAACATCGGCGCCCAAAACTTTCGACTGATAAATTTGATATTCATCAACGATAAAATCTTTGCGTAAAAACGGAATGTAATCGACCACTTTCCGCGCTTTTTTGAAATCGAAAAAGCGGCCTCCGAAAAATTCCGCATCCGTGAGAATGGAAACGGCGGCGGCTCCGGCTTCGGCATAAGCTTTCACAACTGTTTTCGCCACCGCATCGAGATTAATCCATCCTTTCGACGGCGATTTTCGTTTAAACTCGGCGATAATTCCCGTTTGGGAATTGCACAAAGCGCTTTTGAATGAAATCGTTTGATGTGCCGTTAAATTGAGATAATCTTTCAGGTATTCGAATGGCATTTCTTGCTTTTGCTGTTCGACTTCGATGCGTTTTCTTGCACAAATTTGTTGTAAAATATTCATTTATCTTCTATAAATCAGCTATTCATTTCTACAAATTTCTTAAATCTCGACAGGGCTTTCCCCGACTCCAAAGACTCTTTGGCCTGTTCCAATGCCGTAAACAGATCCAATTGTAAATCAATGGTTTGAATCGCAACGGCCGCATTTATCAATACCACATTTTTTTGTGCATCGGTCGCCGTATTATTCAGAACATTATCGAAGATTCGCATCACTTGTCGAGGCGTATCGCCACCAAATAATTCTTCGGGATTGACTTTGGAAAAACCGACGCTTTCGGGCGTATAGATTTTTTCGCCCGATTTGTTGATGACTTTAAAGGTATCGGTCAGCGAAATTTCGTCGTAACCGTCCAAGCTATGCACAATGGAAAAATCGTTGTCGGTAGCCTGATAAATGTAATTGTACAAACGTGCCATCTTCAAATCATATACGCCTAAGACTTGCCGTTTGGGAATCAGTGGATTGACAATCGGCCCCAAAACATTGAAAAATGTTCTGATTCCCAATGCTTTACGAATCGGGGCAACCGCTTTCAAGGCCGGACTGAAAAACGGTGCATGAAGATAAGCTAAATTGGAAGCATCCAAGGATTTTTTGTGCAGATTCACATCGGTAGAAAATTTCACGCCGTGTTCTTCCATCACGTTGGAAGCGCCGCTGACCGAAGTTGCGCCGTAGTTTCCATGTTTCACAACTTTGTAACCCGCTCCGGCAACGACCATGCAAGCGGCCGTCGAAATGTTGAAAGTATTTTTACCGTCGCCACCCGTACCGACAATATCTATCGGATTGTAATCTCTTAATTCATCGACGTTTACACGCATTTCGAGCAAAGCTTCGCGGAAACCGAGAATTTCGTCCACGCTCACGCTACGCATCAGATAGACAGTCATAAAAGCGGCCATTTGGCTGTCGTTGTATTTTCCGGCGGCCATATTCGACAATATCTCCTTGGCCTCCTCGTGCGAGAGATATTGATGTTCAAATAATTTGTTTAATGTTTCTTTCATATTTTATGTTTAATTTATTGCATTGATAACCAAGTGATTCCATTTTGTACTAAATAGATAATCAAAGCGTATCGCGCCAATTTTCCGATGAACATGCTGATATTGACGATGACAACATTCGCCCGCATAAAACCCAAAGCCAAGGGAATGATGTCGCCCACAAACGGCAGAAAACTGAAAAACGCCATAAATGCGCCTTTGTTCCGGAGCCAATTCCGCATTTTGTCGATGCGCTCTTTTTTCACTTTCAAATATTTTTCGATCCATTCGATTTTGCCCAGATAGCCCAGGTAATAATTGGTCATGCCGCCCAGCCAATTGCCTACGGTCGCCACAATCAGGCAAGGAATCGGTTCCAAACCGGTGGCAATCAGTGTACCGAAGACAATATCGGAACTGAACGGGAGAATCGTCGCGGCCAAAAAACAGGCGAGGAACAATCCGTAATAACCGTAATGAATCAAAAAATCAAGCATTCAAAAAGTTTTTGATAATTTCTTTTCCCAAAGGCGTTAAAACCGATTCGGGATGAAACTGCAGGCCGTGAACATCCAAGCATTTGTGTTTCAAGGCCATAATTTGTCCGTTTTCCTCTATGGCCGTAATTTCCAATTCATTCGGAAAATGTTCTTTTGAAACAATCCACGAATGATAGCGACCAACGTCGAAAGTTTTCGGAAGAGTTTTGAACAGCGAATCTTCGGCGATAATTTCTACCGGCGTAGCCACTCCATGATAAACAGCTTCCAAGTTAATCAGCTGTCCGCCAAATGCTTCCGCAATTGCTTGATGTCCCAAGCAAACGCCGAGAATGCTTTTCGTCGGTGCAAAACGCTTGATTAAGGGCAACAACAATCCGGCTTCCGACGGGATTCCCGGCCCCGGCGAAAGAATGATTTTGTCGAACCGTTCCACTTCGTCCAAAGCGATCCTGTCGTTACGGTGGACTTCTATGTCCCTGTATCCTAATTCTTTAACTACATGAAATAAATTGTAAGTGAAAGAATCGTAATTATCGAATAATAATATTTTCATATTTTCTCAGTAAACAAGTAAACGTATTTTTTAGAAAACGAGATAAACCCAATTTTTGTTTACTCGTTTACTTTCAACTCGTTTACTAATTAATAATTGTTCCCGCCAAATCGATTGCCTTTTTCAATGCGCCGAGTTTGTTATTCACTTCCTGCAATTCCGATTCTTCGTTCGATCGCGAAACCACGCCGGCGCCCGCCTGATAATACAAAACATTGTTTTTCGAGATAAACGAACGAATCGTGATGGCTTGATTGAGGTCGCCGTTCAAACCGATGTAGCCGATGCAGCCGCCGTAAACGCCGCGATTGTGCGGTTCGATGTCGCGAATCAATTCCATCGCGCGGATTTTCGGTGCGCCGCTCAACGTTCCGGCCGGAAAAGTATCGGCGTAAATACGAATGGTGTTGCTGCCTTCCTGCACATCGCCCAACACCCTAGAAACCAAGTGGATAACGTGCGAATAATATTGCACATTCTTGTAAAAATCAACGCGCACGTTTTCGGTATTGCGACTCAAATCGTTACGAGCCAAATCGACCAGCATCGTATGTTCGGCATTTTCTTTCGGGTCTTCCAAGAGTTTTTGGGCGAGTTGCCGGTCTTTTTCGTCATCGCCGGTTCGACGAAAAGTGCCGGCAATCGGGTCGATCGAAGCGATGCCTTTGCTGATTTTACAATGCGTTTCGGGACTTGAACCGAAAATTCGGAACGAACCAAAATCAAAATAAAACAGGTAGGGTGAAGGATTAATACTCCTCAAAGCTCGATAAACTTTAAAATCATCGCCCGAAAAAGCCTGTTGGAAACAGCGCGAAAGCACGATTTGGAACACATCGCCGCGTTTGCAATGCGCCACGCCACGGCCGACCATTTCCTTGTATTGTTCGTCGGAAATCGTCGAAGTTTCTTCGCCTTTTATTGTGAAATTGTAAGATGCGTAATTGCGGTTGTTCAAAATCGCCAAAACCTCATCCATACGGCTTGTATCGCCATCAACAATATTTTCAACAATCGTCATCTCGTTTTTAAAATGATTCACGACGATAATGAAACGGTAGAACAGATAGACAATATTCGGAATCGCACTTGCATCGAAATCTCGCTTGTCGGGATCGATTTCGTCGAAATATTTCACGGCGTCGTAAGCCGTATAGCCGAAAAATCCGTTGAAACCGGTAGTGTTGTTATCTTCCTTGATTTCAAAGGAATGTACAAATTCGTCCAATTGAATAACGACCGAGGGTTGCACGGAACGCTTTTCAATTGTTCCATCGGGATAAGACAGCATAATATCGCCCTTATTGGCCTCGAAACGCGCTATCGGATTCAAGCCGATGAACGATACCGAGTTTTCGTTTCCGTGGAAATCGGAGCTTTCCAGCAAGGCCGATTCGGGATATACATCCCTCACTTTCAAATAGATACTTACCGGTGTTTGCAAATCGGCCAAAATTGTTTTACTTTTAGTGTTAATAATTGTCTTTTTCATATTTTTAATTCTCAATTCTTAATTCTCAATTCTCAATTCTCAATTTCAAATAAGTTTCCATGTCTTTGTCGCCGCGACCGGAAAGGCAAAGAACGATTACATCTTCTTTTTTGAATTGCTTTTGCCGGAAAACACCCAAGGCGTGCGCCGATTCCAAAGCGGGGATAATTCCTTCTAAACGAGTGAGTTCTATCGCGAAGGCAAGGGCCGTATCGTCGTCGATTGCCAACACTTCGGAACGGCCTTGCTTGGCCATATTCGCGTGCATCGGCCCGATTCCCGGATAATCCAAACCGGCAGAAATGGAGTAAGGCTCTTCAATTTGCCCATCGTCCGTTTGCATCAGTAAAGTCTTGGAACCGTGTATGATACCGGTTTTTCCCAAATGTATGGTTGCGGCCGAAAATCCTGAATCAACCCCTTTTCCGGCAGCCTCGGCCAAGACTATTTTCACACGCACATCATCCAAATATTCGAAAATTATGCCGGCAGCATTGCTTCCACCCCCTACGCAAGCCACAAGATAATCGGGATAATCGCGGCTTTCTTTTTCCATCAATTGTTGCTTAATTTCCTTACTGATAACCGATTGCAAACGTGCCACCATATCGGGATAAGGATGCGGGCCAACAGTCGAACCTATTATATAATAAGTATTAGAAGGATTACAGCACCAATCGCGAATCGCCTCATTACAAGCATCTTTCAGCGTTTGATTACCGCTTTCGACCGGAACTACTTTCGCGCCCAGCATTTCCATTTTTTGAACATTCAAATGCTGCCGTTGCACATCCAAAGCGCCCATATAAACCACACATTCCATATTCATCAATGCGCAGACGGTCGCCGTGGCCACGCCGTGCTGCCCCGCGCCGGTTTCGGCAATAATGCGCGTTTTGCCCATCCGTTGCGCCAACAGAATTTGTCCGATGGCGTTGTTTATTTTGTGCGAGCCGGTGTGATTCAAATCCTCGCGCTTCAAATAAATCTTACAACCATATTTTTCCGAAAGCCGTTTGGCATGATATAGCGGCGTCGGGCGACCAACATAATCGACCAACAAACGATTGTATGCTTCCAAAAACTGCGGATCGGTAATAATTTTTTTGTATTCCCGCTGCAAATTCTCGACATTGGAATACAAAATTTCGGGAATATACGCGCCGCCAAACTCGCCGTAAAACCCCTCGTCATTCACATAAAACGTTTGTCTCATCTTTTTAAATTTTTCATTCTCAATTCTCAATTAAAAAAGCCTGTTGTGAGTTACAACAGGCTTTCCGATTTCGTTTTTCATCAACAAAAAACACGCAGTTCCACTCACTCTTGGATAAAGAATAAGCGCCACCACCAATATTTATTTGTCGATTGCATCGTTGTTCTTTTTTAAAATTTACAAATTCGGCT
>JAISWY010000257.1 GCA_031270925.1 Candidatus Symbiothrix sp. | reverse complement strand
GGGAAGTTACGTCGGAACGCCGGACCGCAGGAAATAACGCCGCATTCGGAATCATTTGGATATTTGGCATCTCGCCCCAATATCCTTTATCTTCTTCGCTGAGAATCACAAACTTGTCGAACCTGCGAACGATACGTTCGTCTTGTTTCGTCCGATATTCGTCAATTAATTTCAATAAACCAGACCGACCATACTGCAAACGAAAAAATTTGCAATAGTGCAATTCCAACACCTTCTTGCTTCCATCATTTATGTCGCACAAAAACGAGGATTCGGACGGATAAAGCGATACAACCACATCCGCTTTTTCGTTTTTCAACAGCCTCGTCAATTTTTGTCTGTGTTTTCTTCTTCTTTTCAGGTAACCAATGATTTTCAAAAATACGTTTTTGGAATTATCATCGGAATAATTGATGCCCAAATCAAGCATTTTCACGCTTTCGGGAAAGGGATAGAAAGGGGGACGTCCTTTCTGATCGGTGGTAACGACCATAATATCCCAATTCAGTTTGGAAACGAGATACGTGATTTTGTTCAACAAGACCCTCTCCATCCCCCCCGGATTATATACAGAATGTATGCAATAGATTATTTTCATCAATTTTGTTCTATTTCAACAAGTTCGGGATCAGGCTCGATTCTATTATAATTTAAGCGGACTATGTCCAAATGATCAAGGCAATAGAATAATGCGAAAATAAAGAAAATATCCGTTGCGACTTTAATCCAAATGACAAATGCAAGCGCCAACAGAAACAGAAATACCCACCTAATCTCTTTGCTCCTCCGCCAAAAAGAAACAGCGCTATATATAAAAAGCCATGCGAAACTTGAAAATCCGATTATTCCGCAGTAAAGGATAAATCGGCAATAGCCAACATCCGTATTATAAATGAAGAGTCCAAAAAGTCCAGAGCCAATGACCCATGTTTTCGTATCTGTCGGCCATATCCACATCTCCCTATCTAATTTATCGGTTGAGTTGGTTGACCATTCTCCTGTTTCCGTCCAATTGAAAAAACCCTCAAACCCAAAACGTAAATGATCGTGGAATGCAGAATTAACGTTATACAGAATGGTGGACACAATAATGGCTGTAACTAATACGGTCGAAAAAATAAAATAGAATTTAAAATATCGTCCTTTCAGTCTCAGGCTTATTATTCCAGAATACATTACAAAATAGACAAGCGCCATTACCACTCCGGTTATCGTTGTTCTGGAAATCATATTCCCAATTAACGATATGGTAAAAAATGCGATCATTAATTGGGTTATTATTTTTTTCTTGCTCCTCACATAATCACTATGACAAAGCAACGCCGCCACCAATATGAGTACAACAGCAAAGCGGACGCCTGCCGGATCCAACGCCGCCCCTATTCCATATAAACGGTCTATTTCAGTGTAAAAATTTGCATTATTCCATATATATGTGGTTACCACATTCTTAACGAGGGGGATTTCATCAATCATCAATGCCAAAGCACACTGAACAAAACACACGCCTGCCAAATAATAAATCAGCACCGTGAAATCAAATTTTCCGTGTTCAAAACGGATGATTTTGCCAATGCCATACGCTGCGCTCAGCCAAACAAAGAATGAAACGACATAAGTCGCATAAGTATAGTCGTCCGTGCGATTGTAATCCGTAGAATAAAAGCAAATAAAAGAAAAGATTGCGGCAATAGCCGTAGCCCCCATTATTTGCCGAGTAATGGGAATTCCTCCTTTCGGGATACAATCCAACACAAAAAACACTGCCCCGATGATAACTATGATCATTTTTGAAGATATACTTGGAGGCAGGAATGTAAATTCAAAAGGGAACAGGTAAAAACTAACCAATGTCCCGATGAGAATATGCGATAAAAATTTCCTCATTCGTTTTGTTTATTTGTATATAATCCCGTAAAACGTGCGTATTACCACACGAAAATACAGTTTATTTACGATATACATCCGTTTCGCCGCAAACCATTGCAACAATCTGGTACGCAAAGGTAGCATTCTGTTTTTCATTACGAAAATATTTGCCTCAGAAAACCAACAATTCCACAACCGAAAATTATCCGTTTGATCCGATATTAACAACGGTAATTTAATATTTAGTTTCAAGAACATGGCATATTTTTCCATGCCGCCACCCAAATTCAGCCCTTCCAGAAAACGAACAACCTCATTCACATTGGCAGTTACTTCTTCGATGTGTTTCTGGGAATAAATCTTGGACAGCGAATTTTGGTTCGTCTGTTTGTAGTGATACAGCCCGGCATTCAGGAAAGATACCCGGTGCGCACTCGCGAAGAGTTTCATCATTACCATCATGTCCTCCCCCATATTCAATCCCGGTATAAAACGGATGTGATTCCGCTCTAACAATTCCCTCCGCAACATAAACAACCACAAATTCCATCGCATCACGCCAGCCATCATTTTTTTCAACCCGTCTTCCGGCGAAGAAAAATCCGATTGGTTCATCAGCCGTTCATTTTGATGAAACGACAAATACCAGTTGCAGCCGATAATCTCGGCATCTGTCTTTTCCGCTTCTTCCACTAATTTTTCCACCGCGTTTTTCTCTATCCAGTCGTCCGCGTCCACCCAATAGATGTATTTGCCGGAAACCTCGTCCAATCCACTGTTACGCGCCGCCGCCACCCCTTGATTGCGCTCGTGCTGGATGATTTTTACCTTCATCCCCCTGGCCTCCAATCTCTCTTTATATCCGGCAATCACGGACAAGCTGTTATCCGTACTGCAATCGTTTACAAAAATCAGTTCCAATTCGCTGTAAGGCTGGTTCATCAACGATTCTATGCAGACAGGGAGTGAATCAGCCGCGTTAAAAACGGGAATGATGATGGAAACAACGGGTTGCTCGGTTTTATTTATATTTTCCATTCTAATTCGTTTGAAAACGCAAGGCTACGAATATTTTCTATGATAACCAAAAATAATGCAATTTTTTTTTCGTTGGGCTAAATTCTCCCTCCGGTGATAAACGAGAAAAAAAACATAAGAAAACGCATGGCGTCAATTACCTCAAACCATCTTTTATGTGAATTTGAATCCGTCATATTATTCAGTTTTGTGTGTTTTTTTAGAGATCTTGTGAAATAAATACCACTATATCACTCGACTCGCGATTTTTTCCACCACATCCATATTCGCACTATTGAATTTACGGGCATATACCGCATCCGCCTGCATCAACTCATCGTAATCGGCGTTAGTCCAGTCAAATAGTTGCCCGTCCCGCCATCCGATTTTGCGCATACAACCTTTTGCCTCGTCCTCTAAATTATAGATTCTTTCGCGAAAGATCGAATTCCAGCACAAAGTTTGAGCAAATATCTCGTCGCTGCAAAAGGTATTGCGGTACATACTCAGCACCTCGTGCTTCTCCGATAGCAGATACCGGACAAAATTTTCCGTTACACTAATCCATTGCGTTCCTTTTTTGAAAAGCTCCTGCTTATTTATCCTTATGTGCAGCAGGAATTGAATCCTTAGGAATGCCGCCCTGACAACCTTCCTCGCCATATCGGCAAGACTGCCCGTAGAGCGGAAATATTTGGCGAACAGATGAATCCGGCGAACTTTTCGATCCACCTCCTCGGTATAATCGTATTGTGAAAACCCGATAAATTCCTTGCCCGCGTGTTCGGCAAAAAACTTATGAATCTCATCCTGCGATTTCAGTGGCAGGTCCACCCCCGACAAGAGGTGGAAATAGGCGTACTTCCCGCGCTGAAAAGCCTCCTTAAACAATGCGTACTCCGCCTTCACCACGCTAATGTCGCCCCAGCGCACATCTACGCGGTTTTTGAGGATAAACAAACCCGCGTTTTTTGTTTCAACGGACGGGCATTCTATCAATTTCCGGTCGAAATGGATGTAAATATCGTTCCGGCTGTCGTCCAAAGCCATTATCAAACGGCTGAGTATTTCAAACTCATTATGCACAATTATCAAATAAGCGTGTCTCATCTAAAATTTATATACTTTTTCAGTTATATGTTATAATTACCTGAGTTTTGTTTAAGATAAACATATAAAATGCATAGTTGGAATTTATTTTATACTATTTTGATTTTCAACCATAAAGATATAAAATAAGCCTCAACTATGCTAACCATTTACAAAATTACTGAAATTTTTTGTATCGCAGACGTATTCCGCAAAAATTTTGCCATCGAAATGGCAAATCAACCAAAATTACCCGCCGCAGACGGCAAGCGGCACCGCAATCGCCTCACGAAATGTCAGGCAGCGATATTGCCACAATCCTAAGAAGCTGTATAATTTAAACAGCTTCTAAGTATCTTCCCGAAGGTCCTTATGGATTCACGGACGGAACATTCGATGTAACCGTCAAGAAAGGAGAAGTGGTAACAGATGCCGGTGCATGGATTGGAGATTTCAGTGTCTATGCTGCGTATAAAGAGGCGATTTGCTATGCCTTCGAACCCACAAAAGAAACGTTTGATGTTCTTTGTGAAGCATCAAAAATGTATCGGGAAGGATTGATAATACCTGTTCAAAAGGGGTTGGGGGATGAAGGATGCGATTGGGAAATTTTACTAAATGAGGAAAATTCGGGAGCACATTCTTATGTATTCCAAGGTAATGGCAGTCATGTAGAAACTATTCACATTACAACCATCGACAACTTCGTTGAAGAGAATCATCTCCAACGTGTGGACTTTATCAAAGCAGACATTGAAGGGGCAGAACGAGATATGCTCAGGGGAGCAACCAAGGTGTTGAAAATTTTTGCGCCAAAACTCGCCATCTGTACATAGCATCTACCCGATGATCCGCAAGTCCTTGAAGCAATCATTAAGGAAGCGAAACCCAAGTACACGGTCGTCCATACAAAAATGAAACTTTTTGCTATGGTTTGTGATTAACTGTGTCGTAAGTTTTTGATTTATTTACTTGGTAATAGTTTCTAAGATTTTATCTATTACATCTTCGTGCTGACGACTGAACTTTCGGGCAAACAGATAATCCGAAGCGACAAGAAAATCATAGTCGTCCATTGTCAGCACACGCGGACGGCTACCCGTTCCAAAATCGTCGAAAAGCAAGTTCTCGCACATCATCGCTTCAAATCTGCCCCCGGAATTTTCAAAAACATAAGGGACAACATATTCATCGCCACAAAATGAACGGCGGAATTTTGTCAAAACCTCTTTTTTCTTGTCCAATAGGAATTTGACAGCAGCATCGCTCAACGCCACCCAATTGTTGGCTTTGGTAATCGTATATATCTTGCTGTTTCCCAACGTAAGTTTTTTCTGAATGCCACAAACTACACGCCACAAAAAATGCCCGGTTCGCCGGATAAGGGGATTTGCGTCTTGCGACGAGCGAAGAAAATAATGCCGGAAATTGAGTTTGAAATTGGCATTTCCCCTGTTCCAATCAATCAGCCGCAAAATTTCCCGCCCGCTGTTTTCATCGAAAAACCGATGGATAGTATCCTGCGATTTCAAGGGGATATGGGTTCCCGAAATCAAAATATAGCGGGAATAGCTTTCCGCCGAATAATACGCCGCCTCAAACAACACGTACTCCGATTCTATCTGCGAAACGTGTCCCCAACGCACGTCAATCCGTTTTTTTAGGACAAACAAGTTCGATTGACACGCGACAAGTTCAGGCAAAGTCTTTACCTTCTTATCAATATGCACATAAATGTCGTTCCGGCTGTCGTCCAATGCCGAAATGAGTTTTTGCAAAACTTCAAACTCATTGTGCGCGATGATCAAATATGCGTATTTCTTCTTGTCCACTTTCAATATTTTACCTTTCGGTATAAATCTTGGACGCCTTTTATCAAGATTCGTCCCGGCAACGTATTGTATATCTTAAACAGTCTGTACGTTTTCTTGTCAATGTCGGCGTGTCGTTTTATCTCGGCAGGCAATTGCTCAAAATACCGCCACCATACCTCAAACCTGACGGCAAACGAGTTCCACGGCTTCGTACCCGTATAGTGAACCGTACCGTGATTTTGCAGGTCCGCCCAATCTTTTTCCGTATAGTATTTCAAAAATTCTTTTTTGTACTGAGGCAAAAAGAAAGTGCGAATGCTGTTGTAATAAGGCGGCAGCCCTATCACGTGTCCCTTACACAATTGGTTGAGCACGTCCTGATCGGGAAATTCCAAATAATCGGCTTTGGACGCCTCTATAAATTTGGCGGACATACCGTCTTCCCGCATTTTCTTCAAATTCATTACCAAAAATCCGGAATTGAAATAATGCCCCGGCTCACACCCGATTGCTTTCAGGTGCGGAAGTTGGGAGTCGAGTGGCGCCTCAAAAATCGCGGCGAGATAGTTGCCGTCCAAATCGAGCTTGCGGTAAAGTTCCGCCAAGTTATTGCGCACCGCCACGTCGCAGTCGATATACACCACCTTGTCGTATTCCGGCAGAAGTTCCGGCAACAACAAGCGGTACGAAGCCGCAACCGTGTATTTGGGATCGACGTAGATGTCCGTCAGCTTCCCTTCCAAGTTGAGGAAGGAAAAATCCATGCGCCCACCGCCGAGTTTCCGTAGCTTTTGCTTCATCTCATCGGGCAGTTCCTCGCTCAGCAACACAATCACGTGGAATTTGTCCGCCTCCTCCGAATGTTTCAAGATAGAAAGCAGACAGACAGCAGCCGGAATAAAATAATTGGGCGTGAAAGCGATAACGAGGGGGATCGTGTATTTCACTACTTATAGATTTTAGCGTTTTGTAATGTCTAAACCATACTTCTCTTTAAAATAATTATGGCAATCCAAAACGTATTTATCATTTATTTTTGCCAAAATGTTGTCACGCCATAAAGCTGATTCTTGCGAATTTGGAATTGTATATAGGAGCCTCGCCCCATTCCTGGGCAGAATAAATTTGACTTTATTCTTGTTCAGATAAGAACAAAACCAAAGCCATACGTCATCTGCCTTGGTCGCGATCTCTAAGAATTTGTCTTTGTTGAGCGTTTCTTTCCGCATAGAATTTCTCCGATAAAATGCACCTCCAACTGCTTCAACATACAAAAGAGAATCATTGCTACTCTTGGATATCTTACTGCAATGCACCCAATTATCATAAGGCTCTATTTGTCCATTATTGGTTTTTACTTCCACAGCCTTATAGGAAAAGACATTATGATCGGGATATTCTTGTGATTTAGAATATAGTTCGGATAACCAATCTTTGTAATAGATTACATCATCATCAAACAAGACAATGTCTTTTTTCTCTCCATATTCCTGAAAAGCATAGTAGTATTTACTGTGACAAAACACATCTTCCGGCATTTCAATCAATTCCACGTAACCCGAATCATACACATCACTAAGTATGCTTCCATGTTTATGAAGCAAGTCTTTAAAACCTTTGGGAACATACACTAAAATCTTTTCGGGCAACAGACTCCCGTTAAGTACTGACAAAATGGAATATTCAAAAAACGACACACGAGGTTGATAGGTCGTCATGGAACCCAGCAAATCCTTAATCTTTGGTTTATCCTTATAAGTGGACAGCACGTGATTTTTTTTTCTCCGCACATTCTCAAAGGTTCCATGTACAAACTTTTTTATCTTGTTTCCGATACTGTCCTTTATTGATGTTATCCACTCCATAACTATTACTTTTTTTAGAAGCTGTTTTAATTTTTTCAGAAAATAATAATAAATGATTGAAAATCAGCTTGCTATCTGAGAAATATTTTGTGTCTTTGTGATTATCAAGCAAATAATTACAACATGGCTACAAGAACCTCACTGAAAATCGGTACAAAAGTACAGAAAAAATTTTAGAAAACAAAATGCGAAAAAGGGAACACAGCTGCACAGCATCTTAGATGCAATTTGCTATATGACACGAACCGGTTGTCGGCGGCGAATGCTACCCGGCAGTTTTCCGAAATGGCAACTTGTTTATTATTTGGCTGGGATATGGAAATTACGCTTCGTCCCGACAAGGCAACTGACTTTCAGCTACTTCCAAAACGATGGGTGGTTGAACGTTCATTTGCTTGGTTGCAGAATTGCAGACGGTTGGCAAAAGATTATGGGAGGACTGTCGAGGCAAGCGTCGCCGTCGTCAATGTCGCTTTCATTATGCTGATGCTCAATGCTCAATAAAATTATTTTTCAATGAAATTTAAACAGCTTCTCAATTTTACACAAAATAAACCGCAACGCCATAATCATCTTGTCCTTGCCCGACAGCAATTCACATTTCCGAATCCATCCGATTTTTGAGAAGGGAAGGTTTTTAATCACTACGTTAAAATAGTCGTAGTTGCATTTTAGATATAAATCGTTCCATTGTATCTGATTATAATAGAATAAATCCACCCTGTCTTTTGGTCTCTCGTAATTCAACGCCGAAAGCCATTTGAACAACAGGGTGTTTGCCTCCAATTTTTCTTTCAGCCGTCCTTTATTATTAGACAAATGAATAGAAGATATACGGAATTTGAACAACATCTCCGAGGTGTTGGCTACCCCATTTTCCGCCATAGCAACGGCGGAAGCTGTGTCTGAACCAAAAGCGCAGGGGAAATCGACAAAGCCTTTTTCTTTCAGGACGGATGTGCGGAACATATAGTTGCCGATACAAGTATATGCCGTAGCCCGCATCCAATAAAACACTAAGCCGTATTTGAGACAATACTCCGGAAGGATTCCGTCAATTCCAATCAGATCCCCGTTTTTATCAATTTGCTCAACACGAGAGCGCACCAAATCGACTTGCGGATATTTTTCCGCCAAACGAACACATTCCTTCAAAAAATCGGGATGATACACGTCGTCATCCGCTGCAAGAACCAAATATTCGCCACGGGCATACCCGATGCAGTGTGTCCATTGCCTGACTAAATTTTCGTCCCCGATATTTTTCTCGTTCTTGAAATACCGGATGCGATTATCATTATACGTTGAGATCACTTGTTCCAAATTCTCCGGCGAAGCATCGTCCACAATGACAAGCTCGAAATCGGAATAACTCTGGGCTAATATGCTGTCGATAGCTTCTTTTAGAAACTTTTTTTTGTAAGCCGGAAGAATAAACGAAATAAATGCCATTTTTTTCATATTTACGGAATTCAAGCGGAAAAAGCAAAACTTTTATACTTCCCTGTTGTCGTACAAAAAATCGCCTTTATTACTTGAATGTGCCTATTTATATATATATATACGGGAACCCGTTCACTATTCTTTTCCGAAATGCTCGTTCAAGTAGGCGCTGAATATTTTGGCTCCCTTGAAATCCAAGTGAGAAACATCACCATAACAACTGTCGGGCACTGCAAAGTCGCTGTAATCATAAAACGGAATATCGCTGAAATACTGTTGATGATATGCCGCAACGTCCTCGCGATAGCCATATTTTTCGGGTTGGTAAGACGGACAACGGATCAGGCAAAAGGTAACGTGGTGTTGCTCGCACAGTTCCGCCATTTTTCGGATATACGTCAGTGCAATTGGCGAGCACACCAGCACAGAGTCCGCCACCTCTTCAGCCCTCAATTGAATATCTTGTTGCAACTTATCACGGTATAAATCGGTGTATGCCCCAATATCCACGACGGCTGGACGACGGGCTAAGACAGAGCGGAATATGGGAATACTGATGTTTTTCGGCAATTGCACAATTAAATTGAGCATCAGTTGTTTATCATTGTCCCAAAAGACCTTCCATTCGTCTGCCCCCATAAAAGGGACCAATTGCCCTTTTACTGCCGGACCGAATAGCCAAATATCTTGTTCTTTGGCGATGGTGGAGGAAAAGGAACACAACACGGTGTCAATCTGTTGCTTCGATGACAATATCTTTTTTAATTTGCAGTAAGAGAATAAATAATGGGTGGCGCTTTGAGAGATGTTCATGCTGCGCTGAAACAAGTTGTCATTGATTGCACATTCGGTTTGCGAATCTCCCAAGATGAGAATGTTTTTATTCGCCGAAATGTTTATCGTGGGAATGGCTACCAAACAATACGAAACCGCAACTATCACACTCAGGACTACGAAGATGGCAGCACCCCAAAAACACAACCGTCCCAGAAACTTTTTCATGACCTTAGAATTGAAAATAGATAAATGTTTCTTGCGAGGCACCAAACTCGATAATCAATAGTGTCAAAAGTATATATATCCCTCCGCGAGCAACCTTATTGTTAGGCAAAACAGCAATAGCATACTCGTTTCGCCTGCCGAGCCATTCAATGAAAAACATCAGCGGGATGAATGCGAATAACTGCATCAGTCGAACTTCCGTTAATTTATAGGGGGCGGAAAAAAGATTTATATCGAAAATACCTGAAATATAACCGAATGCTTCTTGGATAGAATCAGCACGGAAGAAAATCCACCCGACCACAACCAGCAGAAAAGTGCCCATTATTTGAAAAAATTCTTTCATGCTCGGCAATCGCTTTCCTTCGGCAACGTCATTGGTATATTTTCGATTTTTCCCTGCTAAAATTTCGGGCAAAAACAGCAAAGCGTGAAAAGCGCCCCAAGCAATGAAAGTCCAGTTAGCGCCATGCCAAAAGCCTGATACTAAAAATATTGCGAAAGTATTGCGCACAATTTTTATTTTGGAAACACGACTGCCGCCGAGCGGAATGTAGAGATAATCGCGAAACCAAGTGTTCAGCGAGATATGCCAACGTCGCCAAAATTCCGCAATATCCCGCGAAAAATACGGGAATTTAAAATTGTTCAGGAACCTAAAACCCAACAATTTACCAATACCGATTGCCATATCGGAATAGCCAGAAAAGTCGCCGTAAATTTGGAAGGCAAACAACACCGCCCCCAAAACCAATGTAGAGCCGCTTTGTGTGGAATACGAGCCGAAAACTTCATTCACATAAAATGCACAATTATCGGCAACAACTACTTTTTTGAAAAGCCCCCAAAGAATCTGCCTCATGCCGTTGGCTGCCAAAGCGTAGTCGAAGGATCGACGCTTATAAATTTGTGGCAATAAGTTTGTTGCGCGTTCAATCGGACCAGCCATTGCCAGCGGAAAAATGCTCACAAATAGGAAAAAAGGGATCACTTCTTTCGTCGGTTCAAATTTGCGGCGATACACATCTATCGTGTAACTCAACGTGTGAAACGTGTAGAACGATATGCCGACCGGCAAAATCAGTTTTAGCGTATGCGCCTGCAACTGAACGCCTAAGAGAGAAAACGCATCCACAAACGAAGTTACAAAAAAGTCGTAATACTTGAACACGCCCAAAATACCGAAACAAACCGTACAACAAATGATCAGGACTGCCTTTCGGGCTTTTTCGCTTTCCTGTTTCATCATCAACAAGCCTGCCGAATAGTTGGTCAGGGAACAGACCAAAATGAGCGATAAATACCTCCAATCCCACCACATATAGAAAAAATACGAGGCGACGAGCAGG
>JAISWY010000227.1 GCA_031270925.1 Candidatus Symbiothrix sp. | reverse complement strand
GTGAAAGGAGGCGTATCACAACCCCCAGATAAATCTGGGGGTTATTCACAGGCAAGTCCTGCGGACTTGTTAAATACATTGAAAAAGCCAATAGCACCTCAAAAAAAGATTTAGCCATTTTTAAACAGATTCAATTTATCAAAATTTATTTCGTAAATTTGTCGGTACAAAATTCAAAAACATGGCAAAGAAACACATTGTAGTCCTTAGCGGTGCAGGCGTGAGCGCCGAGAGCGGTATCAGCACTTTTCGCGATTCTAAGGGTTTGTGGGAACAATACGACGTGATGCAGGTGGCTTCGATTGACGGTTGGTATGTCAATCCTGCATTGATTCAGAAGTTTTATAACGAACGTCGCGCCCAATTAAACACGGTCGAACCGAACGAGGGCCATCACATCATCGCTTCGTTAGAAAAGGATTTTCGGGTAACGGTCGTTACCCAAAACGTGGACAATCTGCACGAACGCGCCGGCAGCACGAACGTCATCCATTTGCATGGCGAACTGACCAAAGCCTGCAACGAGAGCAAAACGCAAGTCATCGACATCGGCCTGCGCCCCATAGCCGAGGGCGAAAAAGCGGCCGACGGGTCCCGCCTGCGTCCGTTTATCGTTTGGTTCGGAGAAGCGGTCCCTTTGATTGATGAAGCCGCCCGTAGCGTTCAATCGGCTGATATTGTGATAATTGTCGGCACATCCATGCAGGTTTATCCGGCTGCCGGGTTGATCCATTATACCAAGCCGCATACGCCGATTTATTTGGTAGATCCGGCGGAAGTGTCGGTGGGGTCGCATGTGAAAGTGATTAAAGAAAAGGCGAGCAAGGGGATGGCGATAGTGCGGGATGAATTGGTTATTTCCGCCCAAAATCCGCCGGAATCTCCCCCCAAACCCGCGTCTCCCACTTCAAAACCGGATTAAGATAGGCATTCGTTTTCAACCATTTCTCCGCACGGGCAAGCAAATCAAACAAAACTTGATTCTCCGAGCAAGGTGTTAAGGTCGTTTTAGCTTTCTTATTCCGTACCCAGGCCATCGCGCTTACACTGTCGGAATAAACCGGAATCGTAGAATTTTGCTGCTTCAACAAGGCCAGACCATGCACCAAAGCCAAAAACTCGCCGATATTGTTGGTGCCTTCCTTGAACGGTCCCATCCGGAAAATTTCTTGCTTGGTGGCTGTAAAAACGCCGCGATACTCCATAATACCCGGATTACCCGAACAGGCGGCATCGACCGATAGACTATTTAAAATAGGGTTTGTCATAATCGTTGCAAAATTACATCATTTCTTCGGATTTTTAATTATTGCACTGCTGAAATTCGGAAAATTTCAATGAAAAAAACTATCTTTGCAGTCATTTTAATAGTGAATGCAACGGAAATTCAAAATATACAAGGCATTGTTACCACTTTCGTGGCTCTACGGAAGCATCGTTTTTCTGCGCAATAAACTGTTCGATTGGGGAATTTTGTCAAGCGCAAGTTTCTATATTCCGGTTATTTCCATTGGCAATTTAGCGGCGGGTGGAACCGGAAAAACGCCGCACACCGAATTTTTGATTCGATTGTTAAGTAAGAAATACCGCGTAGCCGTTATCAGTCGCGGGTATAAGCGCAAAACAAAAGGTTTTGTTTTGGCAGACGAACAAGCCAACGCGCAAACCATCGGAGACGAACCGTTTCAGATGCACCGGAAGTTTCCGAATATCATGCTTGCCGTAGATGCCAATCGCCGCCGCGCCATCCGTAAATTATCGGAAAAACAACCCGACGTGATTTTATTGGACGACGCTTTTCAACATCGTTTCGTAAAGCCTTCATTATCCATCTTATTAACCGACAGTAACCGCCCGTTTTGGGAGGATGAACTTATACCTGCCGGATTGCTGCGAGAACCTGCTTCAAGTTACAAACGCGCTGATATACTGATTGTTACGAAATGCAAAGAAAATCATAAATTCCAAAATCATTCTCAACGCTCAACGCTCAATTCACGATTCATTTATAAAGGTTTATTGCCGGTTTTCCCGGAAAATAACTCTATCAAAAAAGAAAATATTGAGCATCTGAAAAAAGAAAATTATTCGTTTTTGATTATTGCCGGTTTAGCGAATCCCAAAGATATGATTGATTATTTGAAAAATCACACAAACAATTTACAATCAATCACTTATCCCGACCATCATGATTTTACGAAACAAAATATTTCAGCAATTGAAAAGCAATTTCAAGCAATTGATAATCAGCATAAAATCATCATTACTTCCGAAAAAGATGCGGTACGTTTGTTAAACAACCCGTATCTTTCGGAAGAAATCAAACCGCATCTGTATTATTTGCCCATCGAAGTGGCATTTTACGGCGAAGACGAACATTTATTCACATCAAAAATAGAAAATCATGTTAAAGAATTTGCAAGAAACCGTATCTTGGCTTAGACCACAGATACCTGCAGAAACGAAAATCGGTATTATTTTAGGTACCGGATTAGGCGATTTGGCCAACAACAGTACCGACAAAAAGGAAATTCCTTACGAAACAATTCCGCATTTTCCGGTTTCGACCGTGGAAGGGCACAGCGGCAAACTGATTACCGGCAAATTGGGCGGCAAGCCGATTTTGGCGATGCAAGGCCGCTTCCATTTTTACGAAGGTTACGATATGAAGCAAGTAACTTATCCTGTGCGAGTGATGCAGTTTTTGGGATTTGAATATTTGTTTGTATCGAATGCAGCCGGCGGAATGAATTCGTCGTTTCAAATCGGCGATATTATGTTGATAGAAGACCATATCAACCTGTTTCCCGAACATCCCTTGAGAGGAAAAAACCTGCCCGAATTTGGCGTTCGTTTCCCCGATATGAGCGAAACGTATAACCTTTCGTTGCGAAAATTGGCAACAAAAATCGCTTCCGGCAACAATATCAAATTGCAATTCGGAACGTATGTCGGCACGCAAGGCCCCACGTTTGAAACGCCGGCCGAATATTATTATTTCAAAGTAATTGGCGGCGATGCGGTTGGTATGTCCACTGTTCCCGAAGTCATCGTAGCACACCACGGAGGATTGAAAGTCTTGGCTTTTAGCATCATAACCGATTTGGGCGTGTTGGGCAAAATCGTAGAAGTATCGCATGAAGAAGTGCAGGAAGCCGCGAAAATCGCTCAACCCAAGATGGCGTTTATTATGGAAGAAGTAATTAAGCAGCTATAAAAACCGGATAGTAAACACAATTATTTCGGCTAAATCTTTTTTTGAGGTGCTATTGGCTTTTTCAATGTATTTAACAAGTCCGCAGGACTTGCCTGTGAATAACCCCCAGATTTATCTGGGGGTTG
>JAISWY010000018.1 GCA_031270925.1 Candidatus Symbiothrix sp. | reverse complement strand
CGGTAAACATGCCATTCGGACGTATTCAACGTATGTTTTGCCACAGAACTCGGACTTACTCCCGTTCCGTCCACCACAGGCGAGGCGGCATATCCGCTGTTTTCATCGCCGTATATGAGATAGAAAGACATGTGCTTGTTATTCAACAAAAATCCTATCTGATTGGCTTCGTAACCGCCAACTCCACTTGGCGTCGGCTTCATAACATCGGGAAATTCATTTTTGTCGATAGCCTGTGCGCGTGCTTTTATTTCGTAAGTATAGGCGGTATTGGCGGACAAGGTTACCGCCGGTGAAATTAAGAAGGCATAATAACTGTTTCCGTAAGCCTGAGTTTTATTGATATTCACATAACCGTCCTGTTGGGTTACGAAATTCGTCGGGACATTTCCTCCTTTTTCCAAGGTCCACGCAGGCGAAACATTCCAAGCCTTTACGGAAAAATCGCGGTCGAGAATATCCCAGGTTTGCGCCGCCAGAGGGTCTTTGATTTCATACGCCACCGTTTTCGGCGTTACATTCACACCGTTAATCTGACCTTTTGCGGCAACTTTAACCGCATAGTGTCCGTAAGCAACGTTTGCCGGAATTACAATGTTAATTGCTGCCGTGTTGTTTTCTACCGTCGCTTCTACGGGAGTGATTATTTCGCTATCATTTCCGTCAACAAACGAAAATAGGAGTTTTTCGCCGTTGCCGATTAAATATGTATAAGCCGTTACAGAAACTGTTGTTTCATTTCCGCTTACATGACTTTCGCGGGATAAGGCAATGGAAGAAATTTTTGGATTTGAATAAAAATCGCCTGTTCCCATTTTAACGTATTCGACGTCGATGTTGCAGCGATGATTTCCTTCGGCTCCGAAATAAACGCCGTTGTCGTCGCCTTTGGTAATGGTCGCGATGTTTTCCAAAATGGGACTGTCAACGCCGTCCACGTAAACATCGTATTTCGTATGGTCAGCATGGAAGACCAAGCGATACACTTGCCATTCCGCCGTATTTAATGCGTAAACATTGCTCGTGCCGCCGGAGGTCGCGCTGACCCAGCCGCCGCTTACGCCGTCGCCGTATTTGAGGTATATCGGGGCGCTTATTCCGTCGCCTTTTGAGCGAAGCGAAATTTGATTGGATTCGTAATAACTGCCCGCATCGGCAACCCCGACAGGCTTAACCCGCGCTTTAACTTCAATGCTGTAAGCCGTAGCGGACGTTAAATCGGCAAACGCCGCCGAGCGTACCCACGACCAGTAACCGGAACTTGTGCTTGCATTCGTTTTTGTGAGGTTCACATAACCGCTTTGCTGTGTTGCGACGCCAGCTGCCGAGCCGCCCTGAAATTGCGACCACGCTTTGTTATTACCGGCTCCGCCGTCGACATTCCAAGCCGCCATAGATTTGTCGAGAATATCCCAGGTTTGGGCAAACAGAAAGTTGCCCATCCCCAAAATTAACAAGAGAATGATATTTGTCTTTTTCATAATTCAACTAAATTTTTAAAATTTATGCTTTTATTTATAAAGGCGTCCCAAAAGTAATTTGTAAACAAACTGCTTTTGAGACAACCCTATAAAATGTTACGGAATAATACCAAGATATATTTCTAAGAATTGAAGAGAATTTCTTCCGTCCGAGTTCGTATAGCAAGCCGGGTCTATTCCATAGAATTTTATATACCTGTACTTAGATTTTGTGAATGAAATATTGCCAGGGTCCACTAACGGGAATCCATCACTGCCTTTCGGAATTTCTACATTCGTTACGATAGTAGTGTAGATTTCGCCGTCATTACTTCCCGATATTTCATCAAAACGCATCCATCTCAAACCCGGATATTGATTATCGCGGTTAAGAATTCTGAAATAGTTTATTTCCTGCGATTTCTTCATATCTACAACAAACCATACGGCAGCGCCTGCCGCTATTGTAACGCCGTTGGTAGATTTCCCCGGTTTTACCAGACCGAAAGCGGTGTTCAAGTCGCCGTCGAGCGCCGCCGTCAACGAGTTAGCCGCCATATCTCCGGTATTTGTGAAAAGCGTTTCTTGCGAAGCCTGCATAATCCAAGCCGTGCGCGGATAATCGCCGCTGAAAGTTATCACAGTTACAGGTAATGAAGCATTAATTGACGCATCGTTTTTGGACGAAACGGTAATGGTGGCTGTTCCCAGCGCAACGCCGGTCAAAATGCCTTCTTCGCTAACCGATACAATACTTGGGTTTAACGACTCATAATCTACTCCGTCGTTTGCGTCAAGCGGCTCGGTTTTTACCATGATTGACAGGTCGTAATCAGCTCCCAAATTCAAATCCAGACTCGGTATGGCTAACTGAATGTCGGTAGCGGGAATGATAATTTTATCCAGTACCGTCAGGGTAAAATCGGCGGTTTTGCCGCCAACAGAAATCGTGATAACGCAAATTCCCGCGGCATTGGCGGTTAAGCGTCCTTTCGCGTTTACCGTTGCCACTTCGGGGTCGGAAGAATAGTAACTTTCCGCCCTGTTGGTCGCGTTTGCGGGCGTTAAGTTTACCTTCCACGAAATATCGGCGGTTTGCCCTGTTTCTATGGTCAGCCCACCGGCGAGTTCTTCTTTCAGTGCAATGTTTTCGACATTGACTTCTTTTATTTCCGGCAAGTTTTGGTCGCATCCCGCCGTCAGAAAGACGGACAGGAGTACGGCAAAAGATGCATATAATTTATTCCTTTTCATAATATGATACAATTATATAATTAGTTATTAATTAAATTTACCATCCTCCGGGATTTTGCACAAGTACGTTGCTGCGCTGCATATCTTCCAACGATATGGGAAAGAAATAGTTCTTGCGTTTGAATGTGCGGGTATGAAATTTTTTCCGTACATGGAAGCCTGTTGTTTTGCCTCCGTCGGGGTTCATTCCTGTAAAATCTCCGCCCTGACCGCCTTCTCCCGGTTCGTTTTCCGCAATCATCCAGCGGCGGACGTCGAAATAGCGTTGTCCTTCGGTAGCCAATTCGATGCGTCTTTCGCGGCGAATGGCTTCGCGCTGCAACTCCTTATTGCCTGCTATGGCGGGATTCAGCGTTTCTAAATTCGGCAGTCCGGCACGCTCGCGCACAAGATTCACATACTTGAGAACATCCGTATTAGCGGGTTCCACTTCGTTCAGTACTTCGGCATAAAGCAGGTAAAAATCGGCAAGGCGGAATATAATTGAGGGGCGGTATTTGGATTTCACACCGGTATTGAGCGTTTTGTGCAATGTGCGGTTATATCTTTTAAAAAGCACATAACCCGTTAAAGGCGCTCCGTCGGGAACCGTTTTATCGGCATTGCCGCCGTAATAAAACTGCACTTCCTTGTTGCTGAGTTGCCACTTTTTTCCCGAAAAAGTAACCGTATTATAAAAACGGGGTTCGCGTCCGATATACATATTCGACACTTCAAAACCGTCAAGCGTTCCGAATGTGGATTCGCTTGCGTCGTAATCCGGCGATTTGGACAGAAACGAGGTCGCTTTTATCGGTAAACCGTCCGCCATATAAAATTCATCAACAAGTTCCTGCAATACATGTATTCCGGCTGTTCCCCCTTCACTTCTCGGCGTTGCCATGTGGTCGAAATTCTCGGTGTTATCCATTCCTCCCCAGTTACTTTTAGAAGTAGCCCATATTATTTCGCGGTTATACTCCTGAAAAAGTTCATATACCGACTGTGCCGGACTGAAAGTTCCCAGATTTTTGTACAGTTCGTATCTTCCGCCCTGCTCGGCATATTCAATAAATTCTTTATTTGCCTGCACAGCTTTTTGCAGTTTACCCGCATCGTAATCGGGGAAAAGCCGCTTGCCGTCTTTGTTTTTTAATAGAAGCCCTTCGGCGAAACCGCCATTGAAGAGTTTACTTGCGGCATAAGCCCATAATTTTGCCCGCAATGCCAGGGCGGTTCCTTTTGTGGGAACGGCACGATAACTTTCGTTGCTATGGTACGGTTCCTGTTCCATGCCAACCATCGCTTCGATAAGTTCGGTATCAATAAAATTGATGACTTCATCGAGCGAATTTCGCGGCACATCCAATTCATCTTCCAGTGATAGCGATTGAGTAACAATAGGCACAGGCCCATACAGTTCCATCAAATAGAAATAGTAAGCCGCCCTCATAAAACGGACATTTGCCTTGTAACGCTCCACTTCCGGTTCGGTGAGGCGGGCGGCGGCAGGACCGCCTTCTTCCGTAACAGGTTTGGCTCTTTCTAAAAAGATGTTAGCCTGCCTGATTCTCTCGTAAAGAGGGTACCACCGGTTCGAGTTGGTATTGGAGGAGTTCCATTCCGTGTATTTTCCCGAATTATTGGCAATTCTCGAATACAATTCGTCGGCGTAAAAAGCCCAGATATTCCCCATTCCGTGTGTATTCCACATACGGGAATAATCGGGGACGTCCTCAAAAACCTGACCGTACCATTTCTTCGTGCGGTCAACATTATTGAAAACCTGCGAAATATCGGTTATTCCCCCTGCCAATTCGTCGGACACGTCAAGATAGTTGCAGGAAGAAAATAGTCCGAATATAAAACCAATCGCGAATATTCTGTTTATAATTTTCAATTTCATATTAGTTGTATTTAAAAGTTTAATTCTAATCCAAGTGTAAAGGTACGGGACATCGGATAACTGTTTCCTTTATTGCGGTTCCCCATCTCAGGGTCCCATAATTTCAAACTGTCCCATATATGGAGGTTATATCCCAACAGATATATTCTGGCTCCATCAATATTGACCTTCTTAGCAAGGTTTTGGGGAATAGTGTAACCCACTTCGAGGTTTTTGAAACGCAGGAAATTTCCGTTTTTCAACCACCACGTACTTGGTTCGTCATTGATGCTGTTTGCGTAACCGACGTGTAAACGAGGCATCAACACACCTTGTGTCTGACCTTCTTCCGCCGTCCACCGGTCAAGGAAATCCGTCCGGTAATTCGACTTCTCTATTCCCCAGTTAAAGGGCCAGAAAGTATTATTCCCTTCGCTCAGCAGTATCGACGTATTGGCTGTTCCCTGAAAAAATACGCTGACATAAAAACCCTTGTATTCGGCATTAAGACCGAAGCCATAATTTATTTCGGGGTTGTAAGGATGTCCCACGCCTCGCATTTTATCTTTACTGTCGATAATATTATCGTTGTTCAGGTCGGAATATTTAATGTCGCCCGGTCCGATAATACCACCCAAAGCCGGTTGCGGAAGACCCGGTTTCAATTCGTATGAATAGGTTCCGTTGCTGTTCTGAGTTGAAATGAAATCATCTTCCGTATAAAGTCTTTCGGCAAGATAAAGCGTGCGTTCATTCACTCTCGTTCCGGTAACTACCTGCCACGGATACTCTTGAGGCAGTTCGTCGTATTCGAGTATTTTGTTGCGGGCAAAAGTAAAAGTACCTCTTGCACTGAGGCGGACGTCGCCGATAGTATGGCGGGCGTTCAAACTGCCGTCAAATCCCCAGTTTTGAACTTTACCGTAGTTTTCCCAAGGCTTGTCGTGAAAACCTGCCGTACTTGGTATCGTATTGCGTTGCAACAAAATATCGGTACGAAGGTTGTTAAAATAATCTACCGTTAATTCAATCCTGCTCTTGAAAAAGTTCAAGTCAAGTCCGACGTTGCGCTTGTTCTCGATTTCCCAATGAATGGTATTGTTTTCAAATCGCTGGTCGTATATGCCGGCTCCGAGTCCGTTGGTCGCCCCCGATGTACCGACGCCCTGATTGAAGGTATATCCGTCGGTTGAGAAAGTAGGGCGGTACAGG
>JAISWY010000059.1 GCA_031270925.1 Candidatus Symbiothrix sp. | reverse complement strand
TTCAAATCGAAACATTGGAAAATTAGAAAAACGATGGAATTATTGCAATACGTTTTTTTTCGGAATGCGCTTTTGGGAAGCCTTTTTACTTGTATCGCTTGCGGAATTGTAGGCAGTTACGTGGTGGCGAGGCGGTTGGTTTTTATCAGTGGCGGCATTACGCATGCTTCGTTCGGCGGCTTGGGCTTGGGTTTTTATTTCGGAATCAATCCGGTTTTTTCGGCATTGCTGTTTTCCGTTGCATCGGTTTTCGGCATAGAATGGTTGTCGAAAAAGCAGGAAGTGCGTGAAGATTCGGCGATTGCGGCGCTTTGGGCATTGGGCATGGCGGTCGGCGTGATATGTATTTTTCTTACGCCGGGTTATGCGCCGAATATTTCGGCTTACCTGTTCGGCAATATCTTGACTGTAACTTCAAGCGATTTGTGGTTTTCGGGCAGTTTCGCCCTTGTGATGATTCTCACTTTCATATTCTTTTACCGGCCGATACTTTACACCGCTTTCGACCGCGAATTTGCTCAAACACAAGGCTTGAAGGTCTCGCTTATCGAATATTGGATGATGATTGCCGTCGCCGTTTGCATCGTTTCGAGCATCCGTTTAATCGGAATCATGTTGCTGATGTCGTTGCTGACCGTTCCGCAAATGACGGCCAATCTGTTTACTTCCAAATTCAAAAAAATCATCGTTTATTCTATTCTTTTCGGCTTAATCGGCTGCTTTTCCGGTTTATTTTTATCCTATTATTTGAATGTGCCTTCGGGAGCTGCGATTATTTTTGTCCAGATCATGATATTTTTGGTTTGTAAAAGCATTGATTTTCTGAAAAATAAGACAATAAAACACGCCTAATTCGGTTATATTATAGTTACGAGTTATCAGTTTTACAAATGGAAAAACGCAAATTCTCAACTCTCAACTCTCAACGTTCAATGCTCAATTGTTTGTTGTGCGCTACTTGTTGTCTGTCGTTTTTCTCGTGTACTTCCACGAAAAACACCGCCGGAACACGCTGGTATCATTCGTTCAACACGCGCTTCAATGTGTTTTTCAACGGGCAAACGGCCTATGACGCCGCATTCAAAGCCCAAGAGGAAGGATACAAGGATAATTTTTCCGAAATGATTTTGATGTTTCCCGTCAGCTCGTTGCCCAAAGATAAATCCGGCATGGGCGGCTCGTTCGACAAAGCCATCGAAAAATCGGTTAAAGCCATTAAAACGCATTCCATTCAAACGAAACCCGAAGCCAAACCCAACAAACGCAACAACCCGAAATACAAGGCGTGGATGGAGCGCACCGAATATAATCCGTTTCTGTATCGTGCGTGGATGTTGGTGGGGCAATCGCAATTCTACAACGGCGACTTCCTGCAAGCGGCGAGTTCGTTTTCATACATTGCCCGTTTGTACAAAACACAACCTGAAATTGCTGTCGATGCAAAGATTTGGCACGCAAGATGTTACGCCGAAATCGCATGGTATTACGAAGCCGAAGATATTCTAGTAAAAGTGAAACGCGAAGGCATTCCGAATCAGAAATTGCAGGATTGGTTCGATACCGTAAACGCCGATTTGCTCATCAAACAGAAATCGTATAAAGATGCTGTTCCGTATCTGTTGGCGGCCATCAAATCGGAGAAAAACAAATTGCAGAAAAACCGTGAAAAATACCTTTTAGGTCAGATTTACAGCCACTTAGGAGAGAAAGAATTAGCATATAAAACCTTCAGGGAGATATATCGCGCGACCGTTCCGTATCCTTTGGAATTTAGCGCCCGGATTCGGCAGACCGAGGTTTATACCGGCGGCGACACGACCAAAATAGCCAAGCAACTGCGAAAAATGGCGAAAAGCGAGAAAAACAAAGATTACCTCGACCAAGTGTATTACGCTTTGGGAAATGTGTATATGGCCGTTCCCGATACCGCCAAAGCCATTGCAGCTTACGAAAAAGCCGTCGAGTCAAGTACGCAAAACGGAAAAGATAAAGCCTTGAATCAGATTCGGTTAGGCGATATTTATTTTGAACAGCGGAAATTTATTAAAGCGCAACCGAATTATGCGGAAGCATTGCCGCAATTGAAAAAGGAAGACGAGGCTTATGCCCGTGTATCAAAACGTTCGGCTGTGCTGGATGAATTGGTGGTTCATGTCGAAGCTGTGAATCTGCAAGACAGTCTGCTCCGCTTATCGACGATGACCGATGAAGAACAGTTGGCCGTCGTCAATCAAATTATCGAAGAATTGAAGAAAAAGGAAGCGGAAGAACAGGCGAAAAAAGACCGAGAAGACTATCTGGCGCAACAAGACGAAATCCGTGCCGAGATGAATACCGGGCGTCCCAACCCCAATGCAGCCGCCGGAGCGGTAACAGCGCCAAGCGAAGAAGGACTGTTTTATTTCTACAATCCGCAAGTGCTGGCCGTCGGCAAAACCACTTTCCAACAAAAATGGGGCAAGCGAAAATCGGAAGACGATTGGCGCCGCCGCAACAAAACCAATCCTTTGGCCGACATGAGTTCCGAAAACACGGAACCGATTGAAAATGCAGCGGAAGAAACCGTTCTGCCCACCGATTCCATCACCGAAAACGCAATGGAAGCAACAGCCGAAACACCGGCAGAAAGCTCGTCCGATCCCTACGATCCACAATTCTATCTACAACAAATTCCTAAAACAGAGGAAGATAAGGCCGCAGCTAATTTAATTATCGCCGATGGTTTATACAATATGGCCGTGATTTATAAAGACAAATTGGAAGATCGCGATTTGACGGTGGAAACCTTCGATACGCTCAATATCCGTTATCCCGAAAACGAAAACAAATTAAACTCCTATTACCATCTGTATCAGTTGTTTTGGAAAGAAAACGATATGGAAACCGCCGATTTTTGGAAGCAACAAATCCGCACGGAGTTTCCCGAAAGCGAATTGGCAATCGCAATGGCCGATCCCGATTACGAATACAACATGAAGATGATGGATCAGATGCAGGAAAGCTTGTATCAAGCCACCTATCAATCGTATTTGGATGGCGATACGACCTTCGTGAGAAGTAATTATCAAACCGTTCTAAATAAATATTCGCAAGCCAAGTTGATGC
>JAISWY010000035.1 GCA_031270925.1 Candidatus Symbiothrix sp. | reverse complement strand
GATGGAAATCTTTTGCAACCTTTCCAATGCTGCATCAACATTTACACCAAGGGCTGCATAGCGTTCTTTCGCTATTTCATACGATTTTTGAATCAATTCGTTTTTCATGATTATATCATTTTTGAATGTATTATTTTTGTGGATAAAATATTTCCGGCGAAACGGAATTTCGGATAATTTCACGGATTTCCTGCAATGAATCGACAACACCCAAACCTTTCGCCTGCATCATCACATTGCCGAGCGCGGTAGCTTCGGAAGGCCCCGCCACCACAGGAATACCGATGGCATCGGCCGTCATTTGATTTAATAATTTGTTTTGCGAGCCGCCGCCGATAACGTGCAATTTCTCAATCGGGAAAGGCGCCAGTTTGCGCAGGCTGTTCAAAACGTCTTTGTATTTTGACGCCAGACTGTCAAAGATGCAACGAATCAATGCCGCATCTGTTTCCGGAATCTTTTGGTTATTCGCCCGGCAATATTCCGTAATCGCGCGAATCATGCTTTTGGGATTGGCAAACGAAGGATGGTCGGGGTCGATAAGGGATTGGCAACCTTCGACGGAAGCGGATAATTCCACGATTTCGGAATAGGAATATTTTTGTCCGGCGGCTTCCCATTCCTTACGGCATTGTTCCAAAAGCCACATTCCGGTAATATTTTTCAGGAAACGGGTAGCGCCTTCCACGCCGCCTTCATTGGTAAAATTCAATTCGTAAGATTCTTCCGTAATTATAGGATTTTGAATTTCGATGCCCATCAGCGACCATGTTCCCGAACTCAAATAGGCAAAGCGCTCATTTTCAGCAGGAACGGCAACCACCGCTGAAGCCGTATCGTGTTCCGCCACGGCAATAACCGGAATTTCGAGCAATCCACATTCTTTGGCAAGGCTTTTCGTTAGATGACCGACGACGGTTCCGGGCATCACAAGCGGTTGCATCAAAGACGAACTCACTTCCATTGCCTCAAACAATTTTGTTTCAAATAATTTTGTTTTAGGATTGAGTAACTGCGAAGTGGAAGCGATGGTGTATTCACACACTTTTTTTCCCGTCAATAAATAGGACAAAGCATCCGGTATAAAAAGTATATCTTTTGCGGCTCTCAGAGGCGAAAAATTTTCGCATTGCGCGGCGAAAAGTTGGTAGATACTGTTGAAATTCATGATTTGAATACCTGTCGAATCATAAACTTCTTTTTTGGAAATGCGTTTGAAATATTCTTCCGGTTGGCCATTGGTGTAAGGGTCGCGATAGGAGCGCGCTTGGCTCAACAAGCTACCATCTTCGCCCAAATATACAAAATCTACGCCCCAAGTATCTATTCCGATAGCGTCGAGCGGAATATTTTGAGAAGCGGCCGTTTGCAAACCCTCTTTCAGGGCTTCGTATAAAGCGAATATATCCCAATAATATTTATCTTGAACATGGATGATTTTGTTCGGAAAACGAGTTAATTCCTGCAATTCGATTGTAGCATTTTGCAGTGTTCCCAAAATGGAACGCCCGCTCGTGGCGCCCAAATCGAAGGCGAAAAAATGATAAATGTCTTTTTTCATGGATTACATATTAAAATGCTACAAAATTACCTCTTCCGAAATGAATGACAGTATGGATTTTGATTTTTATTCTTTGTTTTTTGACACTAAAATTGTGAATCTGAAAAATTTCATTTAATATTGCGCCATGAAAGAAGATATTCACATTAAATACCTGTTTGCCAATGAGCAGGACACGACCTGGGGCATTGTTGTCAATTCGGCCGGCTATCAAAATATTGCTCCGGGACAACCGTATCCGCCGCAAAATCATCCCACTCGTTACCTGTTTTCTACCAAAAGAGGGCGTGTTTTGGATGAGTATCAGTTACTTTACATTGTCAGGGGAAAAGGAAAATTCGTTTTTCCCGGGCAAAAGTTGAAAGATGTACGGGAAGGAAATATGTTTTTGCTGTTTCCCGGAGAGTGGCACAATTATTATCCGGATAAAACTACCGGTTGGGACGAATATTGGATTGGTTTCAAAGGCTGCAACATTGACGATCGGGTTAAGAACGGTTTTTTTCACACGGACAAACCGATTTTTCAGGTAGGTTTGTCGGAAGAATTGGTCAGGCTGTATAAATCGGCGATTGCGATTGCTAAAAAACAGCAGCCCGGTTATCAGCAGATCTTGGCGGGTATTGTGAGCCATCTGTTGGGGATGATGTATTCGCAAGATAAATTGTCGTTGTTCGACGAATCGAAGGTCGTCGGCCGGATTGAAAAGGCTAAAATGCTGATGTCGAACGAATTTAATGTAAGTATTACTCCGGAAGAGATTGCGGGAAGGGTCAATATGAGTTATTCGTGGTTTCGGCGCATCTTCAAACATTATACAGGTTTTACTCCGGCGCAATACATTTTGGCATTGAAAATTCGGAAGAGCAAGGAATTATTGACACATTCGGATTTGACGGCGCAAGAAATCGCCTGTGATGTAGGATTTAACGATTCCAATAATTTTTTCGCTATTTTCAAAAAGAAAACCGGGATGACGCCGGTTGCTTATCGGAATTTGACTCGACGGGCGCAGAACAGTCCCCGAGCTACGCTACGCTTGCACGGGGTTATTTAAATTCAAGTCCTTCGGACTTAAAACACGACCTTTTAACAAGTGCGACAATTTGAATTGCACCCGCGCAGAAAAGGCTAAATCTTCATTTGTATATTAGAAAATAAAGTCGTACTTTTACACTCTTATTTTAATTGTATTTATGGGAATCAGCTTAATATCAACGGATTGCAAATTTTCAAGAGGCAATATTTTACGAACAATCTTCGTCGTATTTTTTTGTTTTTGCTGTTTGGCCTGTGAAGAAGAATACACCTCGCCCATCCCCGACTTGCCGGTCAGCATTAGTTTTAATTTGCTTTTTGAACAGGATTTGAAAAACCTTACCGGTTTTCCGAAAATCATTCGCGAACAACCGATTGGGATGCGGCAAGGATTCGGCGGCGTGCTGATTGTGCATGGCGTTGGCGATACCGATCCGCCTTTATTTGCTTTCGATTTGGCTTGTCCTCATGAAGCCGATCGCAGTGTAACCGTCATTCCCGATTCGGCAGGCAAGGCGCGATGTCCGAAATGCGGCTCCGTATTCGTTACCTTGTGGGGAACGGGAATGCCTGAAGGACAATCGGTTTCCCGTTATCCCTTGAAATCCTACCGGCTAACGATTCAAAATACTACTTGTTTGATTTCCAATTAGATATTAGCTTTCCACTATGATATTTGTAACGGCTGTTCCCGCCGGCACCATCGGATAAACCATAGTATTCGGAACGACTTTGGCTTCCAAAAAGTAAGGGCCGGGTGTGGTAAGCATTTCCGCAATGGCTTCGTCTAAGGCTTCACGCGAATCAACCGAACGGCCGGGAATCGAATAAGCCGAAGCGATTTTCAGAAAATCGGGATTGTGCATGGCTGTTTCGGAATAGCGTTGATTCCAAAATAATTCCTGCCATTGGCGAACCATTCCCAACCAGCTGTTATTCAATAAGATAATTTTCACTCCGATATTGTATTGCATGATGGTTCCCAGTTCCTGAATAGTCATTTGCAAGCCGCCGTCGCCCACAAACAAGCAAACGGTACGGTCGGGAACTCCAAATTTTGCTCCCATTGCAGCCGGCAAACCGAATCCCATTGTACCCAAACCGCCGGATGTTACCACGCTTCGAGTTTGCGAATATTTGAAATAACGCACGCCCATCATTTGATTTTGGCCGACATCTGTAACTAAAACGGCTTGGTTTTGAGTAGCTTCGGTAATTTTATTGACTACTTCGCCCATTTTCAGCGGGCCGCTTTCGGGATGTAATTCGTTTTGAATAACCGATTGGATTTCTTTTTGCCACGGCGCTTGAAATGAATCGCGCCAAGATGTATGTTGCTTATCTTCCAACAATTGCGTTACGGCCGACAAAGTTTCTTTGGCGTCGCCCAAAACGGCAATATCGGCTTTCACGTTTTTATCTATTTCAGCCGGGTCGATGTCGAAATGGATGATTTTTGCTTGTTTGGCGTATTTCGTCAAATCGCCGGTTACGCGGTCGTCGAAACGCATTCCGATGGCAATCAGCACATCACATTCGTTGGTTTTGAGGTTGGGCGCAACATTGCCGTGCATTCCCAACATACCCACGTTCAACGCTTCGTTGGATGGCAGAGCCGAAAGTCCGAGCATTGTTGAAGCCGCCGGAATATCCGCTTTGCGCAAAAATTGCAGCAATTCGTTTTCGGCATTTCCCAAAATCACGCCTTGACCGACCAGCGCCAAAGGTTTTTCAGCTTGATTGATCGTCCGCGCCGCTTCTGCAATTCTTTCGGGATTCATATTAGGCACCGGAATATACGAACGCACATAACGAATCGTATGTGGTTGATAATCAAGGTTTGCCATTTGTGCATCTTTCGTAATATCCAACACGACAGGGCCGGGGCGACCGGTGGAGGCGATGTAAAAGGCACGCGCTACCGCCCAAGCAATTTCATCGGCATTCCGCACTTGATAGGCCCATTTGGAAATCGGTTGGGTAACGCCTATCACATCGACTTCCTGAAAAGCGTCGGTTCCAAGAAGCGTAGTCGGCACTTGTCCTGCGATGACGACAATCGGCGTGCTGTCCATCATCGCATCGGCAATACCGGTAATGGTGTTGGCCACGCCGGGGCCGGAAGTTACCAGCGTAACGCCGACTTTTCCCGAAACACGGGCGTAGCCTT
>JAISWY010000419.1 GCA_031270925.1 Candidatus Symbiothrix sp. | reverse complement strand
CCGAGCAACATTGATATATCGCTGATTTTGAAAACAGTACGACTGTCTTTATATATCTCAAATAATATGTCTTTCTTTTCTACGCCAACCATACATCTAAATATTTTGGATTAACAGTTCGCAAATATACAACTTTTATTTTAATTAACTACAAAATTTTTTTATGCCCTTTTCGGATCGGTTGATATTTATTCTATTGTCGTTCTTTGCAAAAAATCAAATATATGAATATGTTTAATTTCCTGATAATCAACGCATTTTTTTAATAATCGGCATAATCCAGAATGCTTTTTGGCGAAACCTGCATTCCCGTTGATTTCAGGTATTTACTTATGCGCAATGACGAAAACATTGTACCTCGCTGTCAGCAATAAAACGCGATAACACTTTGAGCAAGTGCAGGTTGCGTATTGGGTAACGTTCTGCAATATCGCACAAAAACGGCATTCCGCCAAAACGAAAATATTTTAGCAATGTTTCATTCGTTTTAGGCAAATTTACGAAAAATAATTCGTTACAAAATTTAAAAACTTTTCTTTGCTATTTAACAATTTTTTCTTACCTTTGTCGCGAGATCTTAATTGGATTTTTTAATCTTAGCTCAAACAAATTATTCATTATGTCAGTAAACAAAGTTATTTTACTTGGAAACGTGGGTAAAGACCCCGAAGTGAGGTATTACGACAACGGCGGCGCTGTCGCTAATTTTTCATTGGCAACCACCGACCGCGGTTACACGGCGACGAACGGAACGGTTGTTCCCGACCGTACCGAATGGCACAACATCGTTTTGTGGCGCGGTTTGGCCGAAATCGCCGAAAAGTATGTCCGCAAAGGCTCGAAACTTTACATCGAAGGGAGAATCCGCACTCGTTCGTATGACGACCAACAAGGAAACAAACGCTATGTTACCGAAGTCTGGGGCGACAACATGGAGTTATTAGACCGCAAACCGGAAGGCAGTACACAAAGTACTCGCCCACCATTTCCCGAACCGCCAGTTGCTTCTACAGCCGCTTCTACGACGCCTGTGGCCAACATGCAATCGGCCGAACCGGTCAATAATCCTCCGATTGAAAAGGCGGAAAACGACGATTTGCCGTTCTAAGAGCGGACGGCGCGTAACATTTCCCGTTTTCCCGGCGGTCCCGGAATCCGTTCGACCGTAAATCCCGCTTGCTGCATCATCCGGCGGATACGGCCTTTGGCACAATAGGTTGTCATTACACCGGAAGTTTGCATCGCTCGGTGAATCGCATCGAATATCGACTGCGACCATACTCCGGTTTGTTTGTCGGGTGCAAAAGCGTCGTAATACACCACGTCGTAAAGGTCGGGATAATCGTAATCGGCAAAATCGGTTTTTATCTTTCGTAAACGGAAATAAGGCGAAATCATTACCGGATGTTCCCATTCGGAAGTGTGGATTTTATGATAAATTGCGGGAGAAAGTTCAGCGTAATTGAGTCGGTTCGTGATTTCGGTCGGCAAAGGATATTTTTCCAAGGTAGTGTAAAGTGTTGAGATTTGGCGTTTTCCGGCTTCCAAAGCCGTGAGCAAAGCGTTTAATCCGGTTCCGAAACCCATTTCCAAAACGTGAATCGACGGTTTTTTACATTGCTTGAATCCGGCTTCGATATACACGTGGCGCGCTTCCTGTATGGCTCCGTTGATGGAATGGTAATGTTCGTCCATTTTTGGCAGAAAAAGCGTGTGCGAGCCATCGGCCGTGATTTGGATTTCCATCAGTCGAAATTCAAAGGAATGTCTTTACGGAAAGCGGTGGCCGTGAACAGGGCTATTAATTCTTCCTGTTCGTTGGTTACGCGCACTTCAAACGTGGCCAATTTTTTGTGTAGATGGACGATTTTCGCTTCAGCAAACAATACGCCGCTGCCCACGCCTTTGAAATAACGAATGCTCGTTTCAATCGACATCGCCAAATTGCCGTAAGCATTCACGGCGGCGGCAAAAGCTAAATCGGCCAAAGTGAAGATGGCACCGCCTTGGACTACATTCCCGGCATTGAGGTGCATATCGGTAATCGGCATTTTGGCAGTCGCATGTCCCGGTTCCACTTTCACGAGTTCGATGCCGGAAAATACGGCATAGCGGTCGTTTTTAAAGAAATCTTTGAGGGTCATTTCGGAAAAATTATTTGTTTAAACGCCACTCGAATCCGTCTTTAGTGTCTTTGATTTCAAATCCCAAGGCAGTCAGTTCGTTGCGAATTTTATCGGAAGTTGGCCAGTCTTTGTTGTGTTTGGCTTGCAAACGGAGTTCCAACAGCATATCAATGGCTTTGGAAAAGGCTTCGTAGGAGGCGTTTCCGTCTTTCAATTCGTCTTTTATTCCTAATAAATCGAATAAGAATACATCGAAAAGTTGTTTTAATGCCGTAATATCTTTTTCCGATAATTTTATTTGTCCGGCAATGGCTGAATTGATAATTCGTGCTGCTTCAAAGAGATATGATATAACGATGGGCGTATTCAAATCGTCGTTCATTGCCTCGTAGCATTTTTGAGATAAAGTGGCAATGTTTTCGGGGGATGGCGCATCAAGTGCGTCATGAGGAACAAGCCGGTCGATGTTTTTGTAGGCTTCAAGCAATCGAGCCAAGCCTTTTTCCGAGGCTTGCAGGGCTTCGTTGCTGAAATCGACTGTGCTGCGATAATGTGCTTGCAGGATGAAAAAGCGAATCGTCATCGGTGCATAGGCTTGTGTGAGAAGTTCGTGCGAGCCATCAAAAAATTGCGACAGATTGATGAAATTGCCGAGCGACTTGCCCATTTTTTGTCCGTTTACGGTAATCATGTTGTTGTGCATCCAATAACGCACCGCTTCGTGTCCAAGCGAGGCCACACTTTGGGCGATCTCGCATTCGTGATGTGGGAAAATCAAATCCATTCCGCCGCCGTGAATGTCGAAAGTTTCGCCTAAATACTTCTTGCTCATGGCTGTACATTCGAGATGCCAACCGGGAAAACCATCGCTCCACGGACTCGGCCAACGCATGATATGTTCGGGCGAGGCTTTTTTCCACAACGCAAAATCGAAGGCGTGGTGTTTTTCGTCTTGACCGTCCAATTCGCGGGTGGTGTTAATCATATCTTCGATGTTTCGTCCCGACAAAACGCCGTAATGATGGTCTTTGTCGTATTTTTCCACATCGAAATAAACGGAGCCTTGACTTTCGTAGGCATAACCTTGGTTCAAAATATCCTTTACCAATTGGATTTGTTCGAGGATGTGACCACTGGCATGCGGTTCGATGCTCGGCGGCAATATGTTTAACGCTTCCATCGCCTTGTGGTAACGGGTTAAATAATATTGCACCACTTCCATTGGCTCCAAATCTTCCAGTTTGGCTTTTTTTGCGATTTTATCTTCGCCCGAATCAGCGTCGTTTACCAAATGGCCGACGTCGGTAATATTGCGCACGTAACGTACTTTATAACCCAAATACCTGAGATACCGGAATAAAATATCGAAGGTAATAGCCGGTCGCGCGTGTCCCAAATGCGGATCGCCGTAAACCGTTGGGCCGCAAACATATAAGCCTGCCCGTCCGGGATGTTGGGCTTCGAACTTTTCTTTTTTCCGCGAAAGCGTATTGTAAATGAATAATTGGTTTTCCATTATCCGAACGTTTTTTAATGAGTGGGCAAAGGTAAGAAAATTTTAGAATTGTTCCAACGAAGATTTGTATATCTCCGATATTGCTCCGATATTTGCCGTTTTATTTATTTAATATTGTAATTTATTATGATTATCCCCAAGATTATCCCTAACTTTCTTTTAACATATAATTGACCAATAGTTATATTTTATTTTGTTTGGAGAGGGATTGTTTGACAGACTGTTAATGATAAGCACAACTTATCAGTCTGATTTTAAGCACAGATTGTATGAAAATAATTGCGCCACCTGAATTTTTTTGTAGAACAAAAAATATTTGTGTATATTTGACATCTCAAAGATACAAATTCCTCTCTAACTACTTATTTATCAAGCGCTAATTTTAGCAAAAACTGATAAAACCTACATATAAACATACAAGAACCGTAGTTATTAAATTATTTATATCAAGTGCAAAGATAGTTAGTTTCGGCCAATAAAACAACTTCTCGCATCCTTTTTAATAAGGGACACAAATTACTATCTTCTAATACTTTATGTATTGAACAGTATTGTTTTAATCTGTATATATGAACTTATATCCTTATATACAGGCATTTTAGCTGTTTTTCTACTGTCTAAG
>JAISWY010000392.1 GCA_031270925.1 Candidatus Symbiothrix sp. | reverse complement strand
AAGCCGTTGTGCCGCTATACAATCGCCAGTTCAAGATAGGATTCGGGAATGTCGCGCATCAAATCAGTAAAAGAATGATCGTTTGCGAGGATTTTTTTCTCGTGTAATGAATATGCGTTGATGGGATCGACTTCCAAAACGCGATTGATGCATTCCAATGCTTCCTGTTGCTTTCCCTGATGACGAAGAATCGTAGCTTTCATATTGATTGCATTGAAATTATGACCGTTATAGACAATGGCTTCATCGAGGCGTTCGATGGCCGATTTGTAATCGCCGACAGTGGAGTAAAGTTGTGCTAATTGGTAGTTGGCCGGCGAATTGTATTCATAATTCCACACGGCGCGATAAAGAGTGTCCATGGCCGCTTCGAATGTGCCTTCCGATTTGAGTATAAGTCCCAGATTGTAGATAGCTTCACATTCTTTCGGACGGGTATAATCCTTGGTTTGGCGTTTAATAGCTGTGCGCAGGTGCATTTTTGCCTTTTCGTTATCGCCGCGCAGACGATACCAGACGCCCATTTGCGTATTGGCGCGTGTATCGCCCGGATCACGGCGGAGTACTTCCATGAAATAACCGGTCGGATTGATAAACGGATTGGCGAATTGCAGGTTGCGCAGACCGGTATAGTAACATTCTTCATTATTTTCGATTTGTTTCGGAAGCAGAGGATAATCTACAATTTCCGGCAGCGACTTGGTAATGTCTTTTTGAACAGGAACATAAGTCAGCATTTCTTTTCCTTCGGCGTCCGTTAATATCATGGAGAGGTCTTTTTCTGCAATGTTTTTGTCGATCGTCAGGGTTTTTACGAAAGGCGCATCGGGAGCAATATCCGCCGTTTCGGAGAAGATGATTTGATTGTTTGCTTTGAGGATGATTTTCCGGTTCGGAAGTTTTTCGGTAACGTTTACGCCCAACAAAACTTTGCCTTTGCCGGGAAAATCAAGATTGATGGCCGCTTCCTTGCAGCCGGCTTTTACTCCTTCGATGTTGCGGATGCCGTACCAGTATTGCGAAAACTGTTTCACTTCGTAAGGCCGCAACCAGTTATAATCGGGTTGATTATCGGAATAAGCGCCCGACATCAATTCGCAATAATGGCCTGCGTTATCGGTAAGAATTTTCGTATCCCATTCCGAATTAGGTCCCCACAACCAGAACTTGCCGCCTTTCACAATATTATGATTACCGACCAGCATCGTACCGGCATGACGTCCGTAGTCGTAGCCTGCGATGTAATCTTCCTGCAAGTCGTAAGCAAAAATGGAATTGGATGTCGGATGATTTTTCCACCACGAAGCGTCGATACCTTTGGCGTAGGTTTCGTCGCCACGGAAGGCTTCCTGAGTTATCGGCCAATGGCAGAAGGCCTCTTTGGAGTGGAAAGTTCCAAACTCAACGCTTGGGGGATAGATGATGCGGTAATTCTCATCGACATGTGTGGCGACATTCGACCAATAGAGCATCGAATTATTATTTTCTGTGGAATTAATAAGCCGCCCGCTGATTTCGATGTAGGATTTTCCCGGATGCAAGCTAATGCCTATCGCCCACGACATACGGTGGCGAAGTTCGCTTTCCCCAATCCATATCGTTTTACTTCCGTCTGCGTTTTCTTCCAATTTGTAGTTCATCGGCGTATGTGTTGTGGCGCGGTGATGATGAAAAACATTCCATTCGGCGCCGCCCGACACCCAAGCGCCCAACATTCCAACGTTTGCAGGCTTGATAACATCGTTGCGATAGACAATATCGTAACCGTTGGTTTTGTCGATAGCGTACCACAAGCGACCGCCGATTTCCGGCAGAATGCATAATTTCACATATTCGTTTTCCAAATAAAGCGCTTTATAGCTAACATTTTCGCGTTTACGGGTCATATTGTCGTTCATGGAGTAGGGATAAACGCTCCGACGCGCCCGTTGATAGGAATAATCACGGTCGAAAAACGGAGCGGTTTCGGCTAGGTTCATCCGATAAGTCGGAAGTTCCAACCTTCCTTCCCAAATTTTTACACGGTCGTTACCGGCTGTTGCGGATAGGACAACAGCGAAAGAAAATAGCAATAAATTAAAAAATTTCTGTTTCATTATTTAAATATGTAATTTGTTTACGATAATTCTCAATTCTCCACTCTCAATTCTCAATTCTCAATTCCAAAACGGATTTTGTTCCAGATTCCGGTTCTTTTCGCGTTCGGACGCCGGTATAGCCCATTTCAAACATTGCTCTCCCAACCAAATGTATTGATACACCGGCGCTCCCCAAACTTCCATTAATCCGTTGCCGGCGGCGAATTTGCTTTCTTTCCAAGTATCCCAACGAAGCTCGTCGAGATAAACCTGTTCTTCGCAGGCCAATTCGACTAATTTTTCGTGTTGGATGCGTTTGCGCAAATCGTTTTTGTCCGCAACAAAAGTGGGTTTACCTGCATCGCCGGTTTGTAAAGCGGCAACTCCGGCGCGCTTGCGTATTTTATTAATTTCAGCGACAGCCAAATCTGTGAAACCTTGTTCGTTCAAGGCT
>JAISWY010000381.1 GCA_031270925.1 Candidatus Symbiothrix sp. | reverse complement strand
ACTGTATTCATAAGTTCTTGCTTGTGATTATATTGTGTTCTATTTTTCCCGCATAAACACATTAATAGGCGTTCCGGTCAGGTTCCAATTTTTGCGGATTTGATTTTCCAAAAAGCGTTTATACGGGTCTTTTACCCATTGCGGCAGATTGCAAAAGAATACAAAACTGGGTATCGCCGTATTAGGCAATTGAGTTATGTATTTGATTTTCACCACCTTGCCTTTATTCATCGGCGGAGGCGTTTGTTCGATAACCGGCAACAAAACCTCGTTTAACTTGTGGGTTGGAATTTTGGTTTTCCGAATATCATACACTTCTTTCGTTGTTTCCAAAATTTTGAAAATCCGTTGTTTGGTCAATGCCGAAGCGAAAATCACGGGAATATCAGTAAATGGAGCCGTGCGTTCTCGAATGGCGTTTTCAAAGGTTTTAATCACTTTCGTATCTTTGTTTTCTACCAAATCCCATTTGTTTACGACTATCACAATGCCTTTTTTGTTTTTTTGAATCAAGGAAAAAATGTTCATGTCTTGCGCTTCGATTCCGCGGGTGGCGTCGAGCATCAACACACACACATCGGCGCTTTCGATGGCTCGGATAGCGCGAATCACAGAATAATATTCCAAATCCTCGACAACTTTTCCTTTTTTGCGGATGCCGGCCGTATCGACCAAATAAAATTTCAAACCGAATTTATCGTACAGCGTGTGTATCGAATCGCGTGTAGTGCCGGCGATGTCGGTAACAATATTGCGTTCTTCGCCGATAAAAGCATTGATGAGCGACGATTTTCCAGCGTTGGGACGACCTACAACGGCGATTTTCGGAAAATCTTCGGGCGTTTCTTCTTCCCCCTGTTTCGTAAATTTTTCGACTACCGCGTCCAATAATTCGCCGGTTCCTGCACCGTTGGCTGCCGAAATATTGTGCGGATCGCCCAGTCCCAAAGCATAAAATTCGGCCGATTGTGGATACAAATCAAAGGTATCGGCCTTGTTGGAAACCAGAAAAACCGGTTTTTTACTGCGGCGCAACCGATTGGCCACTTGCTGGTCCAAATCGGTAATCCCGGTATGAACATCCACTATAAACAGAATCACATCGGCCTCTTCGATGGCGATTTGCACTTGCTTATTGATTTCTTCTTCAAAAATATCTTCCGAATTTAAGACCCAGCCGCCGGTGTCGATAACCGAAAATTCGTGTCCCGTCCATTCGGCTTTTCCGTATTGGCGGTCGCGAGTGGTGCCGGCCGTTTCATCGACAATAGCTTGTTTCGATTGTATTAAACGATTGAATAAGGTGGATTTACCTACATTGGGGCGACCTACGATTGCTACGATATTACTCATTTGTTTGTGATTTTTCTACGTTAGAGCGCAAAGGTACATAAAAAAACGTGCAAGGAAAAATCCCTGCACGTTTTTTATCTGAGGATCCGCGTTAAGCGCGGGACAACGGGCTTTTATTTTACCGCTGGTTCTACAAACGCTTCAAATTTAACTTCGATGTCCACACGACGGTTTTTAGCGCGACCGGCTGCCGTTTTATTGCTCTCGATCGGTTGGGTATCGCCGAATCCGAGCGAAGTCAAGCGGTTGGCTGCAATGCCATGATCTACCAGATAGGTTTTCACAGCTGCTGCGCGTTCTTCCGACAATTTTTGATTCGATTCGGGTTTACCAACATTATCGGTATGGCCGCTAATCGTCAAATAGTAATCGGAATTATCTTGCATCACTTTCACGATTTGATTCAAAATCGGGTTGGAAGTCGCTTTGATGGTTGCTTTGCCGGATTGGAATTGAATACCGTTCAACGCTTTTTTGAATAATTGTTTAACCGCGGCTTTTACTTCCGGACAACCTTTGTTGGAGGCTACACCAAAGATTGTCGGGCAGTCATCTTTATAATTGGGTACTCCGTCGCCATCGGTATCGATCGGACAGCCGTTTTCATCGACATTGCCATAGGCTTCGGCCGGTGTATTCGGACATTTATCCAAGTAATCGGGAACGCCGTCGCCGTCGCTATCAATCGGACAACCGTTTTCATCAACCGGAGCGCCTTCGGGGGTGTTCGGACATTTGTCGAGGTAATCGGCAACGCCGTCGCTGTCGCTATCTTTCGGACAACCGTTTTCATCGACAAAACCGCGAGCCGCTTCGGGGGTACCCGGACATTTATCCAAATAATCGGGAACTTCGTCGCCATCGCTATCAATCGGACAACCGTTTTCATCAACAAAACCGCGTGCCGCTTCGGGTGTATCGGGACATTTGTCGAGATAATCGGGTATGCCGTCGCCATCGCTGTCGATCGGACATCCATGTTCATCGACTTGCACGCCAATCGGAGTTTCGGGACACAAATCTACGTTATCGGCCACTCCATCTTTGTCGGTATCTATCGTACATCCTTTCTTATCGACGAGGTAACCCAAGGGCGTAAACGGACATTTGTCTTTCGAGTTTTTCACGCCGTCGCTATCATCATCTTTATTGCCTTTTCCGCCGCCGAAGGCCAATACAAGGCCTCCCTGTAGGTTTACTCCCTTCATGTATTTCGGTATAAATTCTTTGGTAAATACTTTGGGATCGGTTCCTATTGGAATATAATCGACTGCAATGTAAGTTACCCAAGGGCCAAATTTCATTTGCAAGCCTGCTCCGATGGTATGAAAACCATTATCCAAAATCGAATAGCTAAGGGCCGGATTGAACCAACGGCAAGGACGCCAATTCAAAGAGGCCGTCAAATCGTTGAACGAACCGCTTGGCGTAATTACGCGGGAATAGAGCAATCCAATACCCAATTTATCATTGAATGGAGCATATTCGGCGCCGACATTTAAACGGGTATGCAGTTTCGTTGTATAACCCTTTTTGGAAGGATTTTTCAAAGAGGCTTTGAAGTCTTCTTCTGCTTTTTCCCCAATTTCTTGAAAATAATCCCCAATTTCCTTATCACTGTCTATCTCGAAATCGCTCCCTTCATATTTGAAAACAAAATTATCCATCGAAGTTTCGATAGCGCCTTGTTTCCAATTAATAAAACCGAGGTCGGTAACGGCAGCCGACAATGTCAAGTTGTCAATCACTTCATACGACACACCCAAATCGGCGGCAAGTCCCCAGTTTTGCAACACGTTTGAAACCAATTGGGGAATATTGTCGAAGCTAGGTTCGGAGATATTGTCGAAATCAATTTCGTTTTGCTCGTTAATAGGAATATCAATTACCGGTATGGTTGAATGCACCTTACCGGAGGCTTGCACCTGCCACTCCCACAGGCCGGTGGTTAATTTGAAATTGTCGATGTCTGTTCCTGCATTAACTAATCCCACCAAGTATTTTCCTTTTACGCCCACGCTCAAACGATCGGTAATTTGGTAAGACCATCCCAAGCCGGTTTCCAAATACGAGATTCCGTCAAAGCCAAACGATGATAAATCGAAGGTTTTAGGACTGCCGTCCTCTTCGCCGCGCAAACCATGCAGAGGTAATGCGAACAAATCTTTCGGAAGAAATATATTTGCCATCGTTTTAAACGACAGGTTGAAATTCCAATAACTTTTACGGGCTTTGAAACCGAATCCCAACAAATCAAGCGACACATCCAGATTCAAACGGGTGGTTGGCGGCAATTTGTCGAGAAATTTGCTATTGTAATTTTCGTTGGCATTCATATTCATGAAGAACAGATTGTCGGGAAACAACAAATTGTAGCTCAATGCATTATTGCCTAAATTCAAATAAAGATTAGGCAAAACGGGAATGTCGATCCAAAAATTGTAATCGGGTTGGAATGCCGGATTGGCGCTGCTTCTTTCCGGAACCCCTTTCATGAAATAAATAGTATTTGCGTATTGTGCAAAAACGCTTCCGCAAGCAAAAATCATCATGCCTGCGATGACTAAGGATTTTATATTCTTGAATTTCATATTATTGTGCCTTTTATTTATTTAACAAATCATTTAAATTCGCTGTTACACTCGCACCTATCGCAAATTTCACGGAGATGGAGTCATTTTTAGTAAATGCTACCGGTTCATCTCCAATCTCGTCGGTCCAGAACTCCACTGTCATATACTTAGCACCCTTCAAGTCGTTTACATTGTCTTTGGTTACTTCCAACGACTCTTGCGCCCATTCTTCATTTTGAGTGGGTGTTATGTCGATTTCAAATCTTGTCACTTCCGTAGTTTTATCCTTTTTATAGAATATAATATTTGTGTGCATAGCCAGTGGCAATTTGTTTTTGTAACACAGATAGAACTTAGCTTCGCCTTCTTCTATCTGATCCAAGAAGCCATCCTCTTCCGTTTGAGATTCGTCGGAACCGGTAAGATCTACAAGTTCTTCTTTGTATGCCAATTTGCTGCCTTTGCTTAATATAAGCGGCAAGGTGGCTTGTCCTCCAACTTTCAAATAACTGTCGGACGATAGAAATTGTATTGGAGCCTCCCCGCCGTTTTTAAAAGTCGGAGTTTGGTCGGGCTTTAAAGAAGCCGTATCAAGCGGTTGTGTTATAACCCGGTATTTCAATGCCAACGATTCCAGATTCGTAGCAAACAGACTTTCATATTTAGTCTGGTCGGCCGTATTAAACGGATAGGTTTTATTCATTTCAAATATTGTATCCATTGGAATTTCTTTCATTGCTGCTAAGTTATAGGTATAACCGTTATTGTTATCTCCTGTAATATGAATAACCTCGGAACCGGCGCTGGTGTGTGTCAATTCTTTCATGGTAAATTCCAAAGGCACGCCTAAGGTAGATTCTATATGGAATTGGCAACGTGGATCGTTGAATATCAAAGTCGTACCGTCGGATAAATATTGTTGAATATTGGCGGGAAAAACTTCGTCCTTAATACCCGTTGCTTCCATCTGGTCGCTCGCTAAAATGTAATTAAACCAACCCCAAACGGTGAACTTGCCGCCATTGTCCAGATTTGTTTTGATATTAACTTCAAATGTAACATCACCACCGGTTGTTTGTCCGTCAGAGATAATCACTCCGCCAAGAAGAATCTTTCTCTTTGCATCCAATGTAAATGTCGTTCGACTCAAAGGTACAACTCTATCCCGTACCCAATCTTGTAAGTTGATTGTTTCCACTATATAATCTTCCGCCCCTAAAATAGGTATTTTAAGATATAGATTACAGAAATCGTGCGTTGCAACATAAATATCTGTTTCGGCTATTACAATCGAAAGTTCAACATTCGTAAACTCAATGTGATCGATTAGACTATTTGGAATTATATCCCAAAATTCAAACTCTTGTTCCGTAAGCTCTTGGATGGGGTTCACTGTAAAGTCTAAGTTCGGGATCCTAAGGGTTGCCATCTTTTGCTGCAAAGTATCAAAGTCAGCATTGATTTCGTCCAGTGAAAATGGTTTTCCACCATTTTCATAAAACACCGTTACGACGTCTTGATAATCAATAGAACCATCTCTATCTACATCCACATCCATATAATCAATGGTTACCTCGTCGGTCGGCGATTTCACTTTTTTGAGCAAATCGCCCAAATTGGCGGTAGTTCCTTTCAGAATAGGTAGCTCCACTCCTGTATTGATACCAAGATTGCCCATATCGGCAGAGGCGTTTTCGTCGATACAGGCCGGCAGCAAGCTCACTGCCAGCATCAACATTGTAAAAAAACATTTTTGTAATAAACCTTTCATAACATTTAAATTTATTTATTAAAACTAAAATCAAGGGACAAAGATAAATAAAAAAATTTAACCGAATTGTTGTTTTTTTATAAAAAACACTTACCTTTGCAAATTATTAACATTAATTCAAAAAAAATAAAAAAGTTATGAAGGGTATTAAAATTTTTCTTTTGGTATTTGCAGCCAGTGCGTTTATGTTGACTTCGTGTGGTGACACCGTAATTGAAATTCCTTTGGGTGACGTTTCTTTAGACATTGATTTGGATGTAGATGAAACGGCACAATCATCATTACGAAGTGATGAACTTTTGATTCCATTCTCAGGTAGTTATACCTTGGATTTGAACGATCCTATCTTTGCCCCCATCGCAAGCTATGTTTCGGAAAACCGCAATATCCGGCTTGTGGTTAAATCGGTTAGTCTTTTGATTAATCCTGTAAGACAGGATTTGGATTTTAAGATTTACGATTTTAAATCGCAAACGTTTGCAGGCGATACCCGGTTGGATGTGTTTGAATTGAAAGAAGTAGCGGTAAAAGGCCCTGTTTCGGATGCTTTATTAACAATTTTTGTCAATAACCTTTTTACGGCAGTACAATCCGGACAAGCCGTAACAATCAGTATTGCGGGTAAGGTAACTCCGGACGCAATAGACGAAACAAAAGTGGCGATTGCTAAATTTTTATTGGGAATAGTTGCTGAAATTGATCCCGCTTCAACGGATATTATGATCCCGCTGGATTAAGGAATAATTATCTATAATTTTATCAAATAAGGGCGTTCGATTTTCGGATGTCCTTGTTGTTTGTTTCATAAGTTTAAAGTAAACAGATAATAATAAAAAATGGTATGGAATCGACTAAATTACTGATTGTGGACGACGAGGATTGTATTTGCGAAATGCTCCGCTTCAACTTTGAAAACGAAGGTTTTCTAGTGGAAACCGCTGCCTCGGGCGAAGAGGCGATGGAAAAAATTCTTTCCGGCATTAAATATGATCTCATTTTATTAGATGTGGTTATGGGCGGCATCTCAGGCTTCCGTTTGACCGAAAGTTTGCGTAAATCGGGAAATCTCACGCCGATTATTTTCGTGACGGCCAAAAATACGGAAAATGATTTACAGACCGGATTTTCGGTGGGCGGCGACGATTACATTTTCAAGCCGTTTTCGGTCAAAGAAGTAACTGCCCGCGTAAGAGCCGTTTTGAAGCGCGGACAATGGCATCAATCGGCAATTAAGCACAATGCCGATTATATTGCCGTGGGCGATGTGAAGGTTTTCCTCGAATCGCGGCTTCTGAAAATCAAAAATGAGATTATTCCGGTTACAAAAACCGAATTTGAAGTGTTGCGGATGCTGATCGAATCGCCCAATAAGATTCATGCGCGCTCCGAAATCATCAAACAGGTCTGGCCAAACGAATCTAACGTTCTCAAACGGACGGTGGATGTGCATATCGCCCGCCTGCGTAAAAAAATGGGTGAATACAGCGGATGTATCCTCAATCGTTCGGGTTACGGTTATTCTTTCAACGAAGCGGTTGCCTTTGGAAAGTATGAAAAATAAACATAGCCGCTTGGAGTTTCGATTTAATTTACGAAAGAATTAATATACAATTATTTATGGGATTCTTTGTTCTTGTTTTTATCGTTTTTACGGCGATTAACGCTTATCTTTTTATCGGCGGACTGCGGGCGCTCCCGAAAGGGAAACCGATTCGACTGACGTATAGTATGGTGTTCTTTCTTTTTTATGGCTCGTTTATTGTCGCCATGTTAGGTCGGAATATTTTGCCGTTAGGACTTCAAAAAATACTGTATTTCGTCGGAACGGTTTGGTTGGGATGTATGTTTTATTTGACGATTTGGTTGATAATCAGCGATTTAATATTGTTGCTGTTCAAAAAGCAAGTACGGAAATCTTTACGTGTTTGGCAAATCGGCGTCGGATATTGTTCGATAATTATCTTGTTATCGTTCGGATATTACCGTTATATGCATCCGGAAATCGTTGAAAAAGAAATTGTTATTTACCAAACCAATGCAAAATGCCAACAGTTGAGAGTAGTGGCTGTGAGCGATTTGCATTTGGGCGTGGCAAACGATAAAAAATGGCTGCAAAAGGCCGTCGATCGCATCAATCGCTTGCAACCGGATATGATTTGGATTGCGGGCGACGTGGTCGATAACAATGTTTTGCCGCTCGAAAAGGAAAATATGTTCGAAGAATTGAATCGGCTGCAATCGCCGCTCGGAACGTATATGTGCTTGGGTAATCACGAATATTTGAGCGGTATCGACGGCAGTCTGCAATTTCTGCAAAAGACTAATATTCATTTACTTATCGACCAAGCACAAGCTATCGACAGCTGTTTTTGGATCGTCGGCCGCGACGACATCAAAGGCAATCCCAAACGAAAATCATTAGACGCATTGATTGCACAAACCGATTCGTCGCAAGCCGTATTTCTACTCGACCACGAGCCGTATTTCCTGGCTGAAGCTGAAAAAACAGGAATTGATTTGCTATTTTCGGGACATACGCACGAAGGACAGATTTGGCCACTGAACCTGTTGGTTCGCAGCATGTTTGAAAATCCGCACGGATATATACAAAAAGGCGGTACGCATATCTTCGTCTCTTCGGGACTTGGATTATGGGGACCGCCATTCCGCATCGGCACACAATCGGAAATAATTGTGTTTACTATCCGGTTTTTAGGTTAAATCTTTTTTTGAGGTGCTATTAACGAGAGCGAAAGACGTGCGAGTGGAAACACCGGAGGTGTTTCCTGTGAATAACCCCCAGATTTATCTGGGGGTAGTGGAAGCGCTCACCT
>JAISWY010000366.1 GCA_031270925.1 Candidatus Symbiothrix sp. | reverse complement strand
ATGAAGAAAATGAATTATTTAGTGCTGTCGCTCATTATTTTGGGAACAGCAAGAGTGAATGCACAAGTTGCGATTGGCGCGGACAGCAACCCTCATGCGGGAGCAATTCTCGATTTGAAAAGTACAAATCAAGGTTTGCTGCTACCCAATGTGGCATTGCAAAATGAAGAAATTTTGCAGGTAGGCGGTTCGGTTGCTGATGAAGATTTGAATGCCATGGGCATGCTTGTTTACAATACCAACCCGGATATTTCCTCCGGCGTGGGAATTTACGTTTGGGACGGGCAACGGTGGCAGCCGCTGTGTCCACATCCCGAACAACCGGGAACGATTACGCTAAGTGCAACCGTAATTGAGGTGGGCGGCAGTTTCACGGCCAGCATCAACCCTGTAACGGGAGCGACAAGCTATATATGGAGCAAGCCGGCAGGATTAACCATTACCGGAGGGCAAAATACAACTACAGTAACTTACAAAACATCCATCGACGGCGTCGTTGCTGCAGGCGATATTACGGTTTATGCGAGCAATGCCTGCGGAAACAGCCTTGAAACATCCTGCACGGATGATGTAACCGTAACGCTGCCGTATTGTCCGGGTGTAGCATTCAGGGGCGGCGTTCATACTTACGGCGGGCCGCAATACAGCAATATTTCCGGCAATATCACTTACGACCAATTGATGACTCCTCCTTCTTATTTTACACGGGAAGTTTCACAATATCTGTGCATATATTACAAGGATGCTGATACTAGGCAATATTGGCAGGATGCTGTCGATAATTGCGCCAATGGGAATAATGTGGATCCTGCCGACAGGGACGGTACCTGGCGTTTACCGAATATCGTCGAGTTGGCACAAATGGCAGACTCAGCCGCGACCGCTCCGTGGGCTCCGCGATACAATGAACTTAACAAAGCGGCAGGCGCACACAAAGCTACTGCCAATTTGTCGACTGATAAGTATTGGAGCATTACAGAGTATGCTCTGTATAGGGCTATGCGTTTCAGGGACGGCTGGAGTATTACCGATAATGCGAAGACAGAAGACGAGAGAGTACGTTGTGTCAAGACTATTATAATTGATTAATTCAATAATGCGGGTTAAGAAAAGAAATTAAGAACCGGCTAAATCTTTTTTTGAGGCACTATTGACTTTTTAACGTAGCGAATTTAAAATTAGATGTCTCTACTTCGCTTCGCTCCTTTGATTGTCCCGTCATGTCGACCAAGGGAGCGGAGCGACCGCGTGGAGACATCCGATTTTAAATTCGCTGCCTTGAAAAGTCAATAGCGCCTCAAAAAAAGATTTAACCTAAGAACTTTAAATTTGGTCGATTGTCGAAAATCCACTAAATTTGCTCCCAAGTTCTTTCAAAATGAATAAGCCGTTAGCAGAACGAATGCGTCCCCAATCGCTCGACGATTACGTCGGTCAAAAACATTTGATCGGCAAGGGTTGTATTCTCCGTAAGATGATTGAAGCGGGACACGTGTCATCGTTCATCCTTTGGGGGCCGCCGGGCGTGGGGAAAACCACTTTGGCGCGTATTATTTCCCAACAGTTGGATATTCCGTTTTATACTTTGAGCGCCGTCCATTCGGGGGTAAAAGATGTGCGCGAAATCATCGACAAAGTCAAGAGTTCCAAGTTTTTCGATGCTGCGCGACCGATTCTGTTCATCGACGAAATTCATCGTTTCAGCAAATCGCAACAGGATTCGTTGTTGGCGGCGGTCGAAACGGGAACGATTACTTTAATCGGCGCAACGACCGAAAATCCTTCGTTTGAAGTGATCCGTCCCCTACTCTCTCGCTGTCAGGTATATGTTTTAAAAAGTCTGACGGACGATGATTTACTATCGCTGATGAATAAATCCTTAACGGAAGATTCGGAACTCAAACAACGCTCGGTGGAAGTAAAAGAAACGGCCGCCCTCCTGCGCTTTGCCGGCGGCGATGCCCGTAAACTTCTGAATATCTTGGAATTGGTTATTGAATCAGAAGACAGCAATCCAATAATTATTACCAACGAAAAAGTTGTCGACCGCTTACAAGAAAATCCCGCAGCATACGACAAAGGCGGCGAAATGCACTACGACATCATTTCGGCCTTCATCAAATCCATTCGCGGCAGCGACCCCGACGGCGCCATCTATTGGCTCGCTCGCATGGTTGCCGGTGGCGAAGATCCGAAATTTATAGCCCGCCGCCTGGTCATTTCGGCATCGGAAGACATCGGCTTGGCTAATCCGAATGCACTTTTGCTGGCCAACGCCTGCTTTGATGCGCTTCAAAAAATCGGTTGGCCCGAAGGACGGATCCTATTGGCCGAAACCACCATTTATCTGGCCACGAGCGCGAAAAGCAATTCGGCCTACGAAGCCATCGGCAATGCTTTGGCCGAAGTGGAGCAATCGGGTAACTTGCCTGTTCCCTTACATTTACGCAATGCGCCCACCAAACTAATGAAAAATTTGGATTACGGAAAAGATTACAAATACGCCCATGCTTACGAAGGAAATTTCGTAAAACAGGAATTTCTGCCCAAGGAACTCAAAAGTAAGCGGTTTTGGACAGCGCAGAACAACCCACAGGAGCAGAAATTGGCGGAAACGATGAAGCGTCTATGGGGCGATAAATAATGAAAGAAATATAGAGAATATTATGAAAACACGATTTTGGATACTTCTACTCTTGGGAACGTTCGCCGTCATTTCCTCGCAAGCCTATAATTTACGACAAATCAGCAGTCGCGACGGCCTGTCCAATTCTTCGGCCTACTGCCTCTTCCAAGACAGCAAACGCTTTTTGTGGATCGGTACTTTCGACGGCCTCAACATGTACGACGGCCGCGAAATCCATATCTACAAGCCCGACATCAACAACGAAAACAGCTTGTCGAGCAACGTCATCCGCAAAATCATGGCAATCGACGATAATTACTTATGGATCAGCACTAAATGGGGACTAAACAAACTGTCGCGAACCACCAACCACATCGAAGAATATTACAACGAATATAAGGAAGATTCTCAATTGACGATGGACGAACGCGGCAACTTGTTCGTGCTGAGCAAAAAAGGCGTTTTATCGCTTTACGACGCCTCTCTACACCGTTTTTGGGAAACAGCCATTGAGCCGACGGTGGAAAGTAAAGCCGATTCATCCGGTTTTTTCTGCGCCGGCGATACCTTATATATTCTGTCGCACGGAAAACTCCAACGCTATACGATTGACTTTCAAATGGGAAAAGCGCCTAAAATTACACGGCAATCCGATTACACACATTCCGAAACCATCGATTACGCCTATTACGATGCGGGGAAAATTTTATTCATCGATAGAAAAGGCCTTTTCTATTCCATGGCCTTCGGCCATACAACTTTTTTGAACAATTTATCAAGCATTCTGCGCGAAAACGGAGCGATTTCGTCGTTGATAAGCGACCAAAATGATTTCCTGATCGGCTTCAAAACCAACGGTTTAATCCGGTTGAACGCCAAGCAAAACTACGCGCCGGAACTCATCGACATCAACTGCGGCGTTTTCTGCCTCTGGAAAGATCCAATCCAAAACATCATTTGGATCGGCACCGACGGTCAAGGCATTTTCGCTTGGATAAAAGACACTTACACTTTCAAAAACCTGCAACTGAGCCAGTTGTCCGTCAGGAAACAACGTCCGATACGCGCCATCTATACCGATGCGCAAAATTTATGGATGGCCACGAAAGGCAACGGCATTATCCGAGTCAAAAATTTTCATGAAGTCATGGAGTATTCTTCCTGCAACACGGATATTTTCACAACAGATAACGGATTGAGCAACAACGAAGTATTTGCTATCGAAGCCGGAAAATCGTTTCCCGTTTTGTGGATCGGTTCCGATGGCCCCGATTTGAATTATTTTTCCTATCAAGACCACCAACTCCACAAATTGGCGAACCACACGGAAAATTTGGCTACTTACGTCCACTCCCTGTTTGAAGCCGGCGATTCGACCTTGTGGATCGGAACCGGCAATTCCCTCTTGCACGCCCATCTGCAAAAGCGGGGAACGCAATTGGAAATCGACCGGAGTTCGCGTTTTACCTTCGATTTGCCGAATCCGCAACCCTACAATCAAATTTTCGATTTGTATCCCGAAAACGACTCGATTCTGTGGATCGGGATGCGTGGCAACGGATTGATTCGCTTCAACATGCAAACCGCCGATTTTCGCCTGATTACCTTCGATAAAAAAAGCATCGCACCATTGAACGACATCCTTTGCATTCATCAGGATAAAAACAAAACCTTCTGGCTGGGAACAAGTTACGGCTTGATTCGTTTTGTGATGTATCCCGACGGCACTTACGATTACAAGAATTACAACGAAAATGTGGGATTGCCCAACAACACCATCCACGGCATTTTGGAAGACGCCGGCGGCAAACTCTGGCTGAGCAGTAATACCGGACTGATTTTGTTCAATCCCGAAAAGGAAACTTTCCGCAGTTTCAATCAAAAAACAGGATTGAAAACCATCGAATTTAGCGATAATTCGTATTTCAAAGACACACGCAACGCTATGTTTTTCTTCGGCGGCGTGGACGGACTGGTTTCCATCAAACAGGAAAACGACAGCGCTCAACGATTCGTTCCTTCGATTTATTTTACTTCCCTGCGCATTTTCAACCGGGATTTTAATATCCGCGATTTCGAAAAAACAAAGAAAGATGTTCCCTATCTGCAATTCAAGCATTATCAAAATTCATTTGCCGTGCGGTTTGTAGCCATCGATTTTATCAATGGCGAAAACAGTCGCTACTCCTACCAACTGGCCAATTTCAGCAATGTATGGATGGATACGCCCAACAATGAAGCCCAATTTACCAACATTCCACCGGGAAATTATGTGTTGAACGTGAAATACAACGACGGTATTACCGACAACGAAAATACCTTGCAAAGCATCCGGATTGTGATTCTTCCGCCTTGGTATTTAAGCGTTTGGGCGAAAATCTTTTACTTTCTACTTATCTGCGCTTCCATTTACGGCGTATATTATTATGTACATGAACGTTACGAGCGAAAAAAACGCAAAATCGCCCACCAGTACAAGGAAGCGATGCAAGAAGAAAAATTGCGCTTCTTTACCAATATTACCCATGAATTTTGTACGCCGCTCACCTTGATTTACAGCCCCTGTGAACGATTATTGAATTACGAAGAAAGCGATTCGTATATCAAGAAATATGTTCGTATTATCCAATCGAATACCGAACGGTTGAACAGTCTGGTGCAGGAAATCATCGATTACAGGCGGATTGAAACCGGTCATCAGGTTTTGCATGTCGAACCGGCGGAAATAAGCGGGCTGTTGCAGGAAATAAGCGACTCGTTCAACGATTTGGCCGAACAAAACCAGATCCGTTTCCAAACCGATTGGGCGCCGGATTTGCATTGGAATACCGATCCGAATTGCTTCCGTAAAATCTTTACCAACTTGATTTCCAATGCTTTCAAATACACATCCGAACAAGGCGAAATTAAAGTATCGGCCGTAATCGAAAACGAGCGCTTGCAGATTGCCGTCCATAACACCGGACAAGGCATCCGCAAAGAAGATATTCCGCTGATTTTCAATCGTTACAGCGTGATGGACAACATCAAGGAAAACGCCGTCAAAGGACTTTCCTCGCGCAACGGATTGGGATTGGCAATTTGCCACAGCGCCGCGCAATTACTGCAAGGCGATATTCGGGTCGAAAGCGAAGTCGGACAATACGCCCGCTTCATCGTTTCGCTGCCGGATTTGGAAATCAGCGCCAATACTACCGACATTCGGTCGCTTCATTTACCCGAAAAAACCGTTTTTCCCATTAAACAGGAAACGGCTCCTAAAAACAAGTCCAACAAACTTTTACCGGCAAAAAAAGCGCAAATTCTGGCCATCGACGATAATCAGGATATTTTGTGGATTTTATCGGAAATCCTTTCGGACGAATACACGGTCGTTACTGCCCAAAACGCCGAAGAGGGCTTGCAACAGCTGAAACAGGCCACGCCCGACTTGATTATTACCGACATCATGATGCCGAATTTAGACGGATTTGCGTTTACCCGGCAATTGAAACAGAACCGGCACACGATGCACATTCCATTAGTTATCCTGTCGGCCAAAAACAGTACGGAAGAAAAAATCGAAGGAATCGAATCGGGAGCCGATGTGTATGTACATAAGCCTTTCTATGCCAATTATTTGAAAGCAGTTATCAAGCATTTACTCAACAACCGGAAAAAGATGGAAGAATACTATAACACATCCGCCGGCGCATTCGATTATTCGCACGGTAAACTGATTCAAAAAGAAGACAAGGAATTGTTACAACAAGCCGTAGAGGTGATTCGGAATAACATTGATAACAACGATTTCATGCCCGACGAATTGGCAGCCGAACTGCAATTGAGCGTGCGCAACCTTTACCGGAAATTCAAAAGTCTGGGACAACCGGCGCCTAAAGATTTCATCAAGGAACAGCGCATCAATTATGCCGCCAAGTTGTTGATTACAACCACATTAACCATTCAGGAAATCATGTATAAAACCGGGTTTACCAATCGCTCGCATTTTTACAAGGAATTTGCCAAGCGATTCGATCAGCTCACGCCGAAAGAATACCGCGAAAACAACAAATTGAAAGATGATTCGTTGGAATGAAATAACTTTCCCGATTTCTCGTTATATTTGCAGGCAAAAAACAAATTTTTATGAAAATAGCATTGATAGGCTACGGCAAAATGGGCAAGGAAATTGAGCAAATCGCTTTACAACGCGGTCATGACGTTGTTTCCGTGATTGATATTAGCAATCCGGACGATTTCGATTCGCCCGCATTTTTGTCGGCCGAAGTCGCCATCGAATTTACGCGCCCCGAAACAGCCTTTGAAAATTACCAAAAATGTTTAGAACGCAATATTCCTGTCGTTTCGGGAACTACCGGTTGGCTGCATCGCTTGGATGAAATCAAAAAAGCCTGCGCCGAAAACGGGAAAACCTTTTTTTACGCCTCGAATTTCAGCATCGGCGTCAATATTTTCTTTGCCGTCAACCGGCAATTGGCGAAAATCATGAATCAATATCCGCAATACGATGTGTGTATGGAAGAAATCCACCACATCCATAAATTGGATTCGCCGAGCGGCACAGGCATCACGTTGGCCGAAGACATTTTGAAAAATATCAATCGAAAAACGCAATGGAAAGAAGCCGAAAGCGGCAACAACGACGATCTATTGATTCATTCCAAACGCGAAGGCGAAGTTCCCGGCATCCACAAAATCATTTACGAATCGGAGGTCGATATTTTGTCGATCAAGCACAAGGCCAAAAACCGCAAAGGTCTCGCGTTCGGAGCCGTTCTCGCCGCCGAATTTACCCAAGGAAAATCCGGTTTCTTAACGATGAACGATTTATTAAAATTCTAAATTCAATATTATTATGTCTGAGAAAAGAAAAAATCTGAAAGAACGGATTACATCCGCCACAAAAACCCAATGGATACGGTTTGCCGTTATTTCCATTTTATACGTTTTATTCACGATTTGGGACAACAATTATTGGTTGCTCTTCGGATTATTATTGATTTTCGATATATACGTTTCCAAAATCATTCCTTGGGACGGATGGAAAGAATCGAAAAATCGTATCTTACGAAAAATTGCGGAATGGATCGACGCCATTGTTTTTGCATTGATCGCCGTTTATTTCATCAATATCTTCATCTTCCAAAATTACAAAATTCCGACTTCTTCTTTGGAAAAAACGCTTTTGGTGGGCGATTATTTGTTTGTAAGCAAAGTGAGTTATGGTCCGCGCGTGCCGAATACGCCATTGGCATTTCCGCTCACACACCATACGCTACCCCTTTTCAATACGAAATCGTATTCCGATTGGCCACATTGGGATTACAAGCGCTTGCAAGGTTTTGGAAACGTGCAACGCAATGATATTGTGGTGTTTAACTATCCGGCGGGCGATACGGTGGCCGTGAATGTGCCGAATCCTGATTATTACGATTTGACGACAAATTGGAACGCCAACGCATTTTACCATTATTTTAGCATCAGACCCGGCGTCGCATCCGCTTACGAAACGGTGCATAACAATCCGGATATCTTTGGGAAAGTGGTTTATCGTCCCGTCGATCGGCGCGAAAATTATGTAAAACGATGCGTCGGATTACCGGGTGATTCATTACAAATCATTGACAATCAAGTTTATATCAATGGAAAAGAATTGAAAACACCGAAAAAAGCGCAATTCAACTATTATGTCGAAACATTCGGTAACTTCCTGTCAGAGAAACAATTTCGAAAATTAGGCGTGAGCGAAGACGACCGTCGTTTATACTCTTTTTCCGAAGCTCCTCAGCTTTTCTTCGAATTAGGTATCGAACCCAATGAAGACGGCAGCTATAACCTGCTCTATAACTTGCCTTTAACAGCCGATGCGGTAGCGGAAATCCGTAAAAGCG
>JAISWY010000385.1 GCA_031270925.1 Candidatus Symbiothrix sp. | reverse complement strand
TATTAACATTCAGACCTGCGGTCTGTCGCTTCTACTTAACACAGGGTTTTGCAACTGAGCCATTTTTGGCTGTTTCAAACGGCAATGGATTTACATTTCGCTCGGCTTGCTTATCGCTTTGAAATTTTGTGTAACATTTGCATTTTCCGGACAATTCCGTTTGTCTCTGCAAAGGTGTTTATATGAAGCGCTTGTCGGATGATGAGCGGCGGGAGTTGGATGGTATTTTCCAAAGATTGGCGCATTGAATGCCGTTTTCAGGTTATGTTTTTGTTTTTTAAATATGGGACAAATTTATATCCGAAATTTCACTTAAAAAAATAATTTTTACCTTTGCTCCTCAATTGCGAAAAAATGATGAACGCCGAATTTATCTTACAAGAACTCCTTTCCGTAGCCAACCCCGAAAAAGCCAAATTTTTACAAGGCTTTTTCAAGACCGGAAAAGGTCAATACGCCGAGGGCGATGTGTTGTTGGGTATCGTAGTCCCGCTCGTGCGAGATATTGTCAGGAAAAGCCCGAAAATGCCGTTTCCGGAGATTCAAATTTTGATTGACTCCGAATATCACGAAGCGCGTTTGGCCGGATTCCTGCTTTTGGTTAAGCAATTCAAAAAATCGAAATCGGAAACGGAAAAGAAAGAGATTTTCGATTTCTACCTGAAAAACGCTCGAAAAGCCAATAACTGGGATTTGGTCGATGTTACCTGCCGCGACGTAATCGGTTTGTATCTCCTTGAACATGAAGAGAGTAGGGGAGTGCTCTATCGTTTAGCCGAAAGCGATAACCTGTGGGAACAACGCATTTCCATTGTTACGACTTGGACATTTATCAAGCATCGCCAATTCGACGATACCTTGGCTTTGTCTGAAAATCTGCTGCATCACAAACACGATTTGATGCACAAGGCCGTCGGCTGGATGCTGCGCGAAGTAGGCAAGAAAGATCGCGAACCCTTGGTCGATTTCCTCGAAAAGCATCACAAAGTCATGCCGCGGACGACTTTGCGATATGCCATCGAACATTTTTCGCCGGAAGAACGGGCTTATTTTATGGCGAAATAATCATTTTTTCACAAACTTTCTCGGATAATCTCGCCGACAGTCGGGTGGGGGAATACGATGGCTTTCAGTTCATCGGATTTCATCCCTTTTTCAATGGCAATTCCGGCAATCACAATCAACTCCGATGCGGGATTGCCCAAGAGATGAACGCCTAAAATCGTGCCGTCGGCCGCTTCGATGATTTTGCATAATCCATTGCCCATTTCGTTTTCGGCGACAAACCGGCCGGAATATGTCATCGGCAATTTTTTGATCGAATAAGTTATGCCTGATTGTTGGGCCGCTTCTTCCGTCAATCCCACTCCAGCCACTTCGGGAAAAGTATAAACTACGCCCGGAATCGCTTTGTACGACATTTTTTCATTTTTGCCCAACAGGTGATTGACTGCGATTTCCGCTTCTTTCACGGCCGTATGCGCCAACATCGATTGGCCGGTAATATCGCCGCAAGCGTAAATGTCCGGATTTTCGGTTTGCATCCATTCATTTACTTTTAGATCTTTGATCAACGGACGGCGTCCGGCGCTCAATAGGATTTGTGAAGCTTCGAGCGTTTGCTTTTCGCCGTTTTTTTCAATCTTGATTTGATGGTTTTGGACGGCAGCGACTTTCGTATTCAAATGAAATTCGATGCCTTTTTTTGTTAATTCGGCGCGCAAAAGAGCGGCAATTTCCTTGTCCATTCCTCCCAAAATCTCGTCGGTCATTTCCACTACCGTAACTTTTGTTCCCAAGGTATTGAAAAAAGTTGCAAATTCGATGCCGATTACTCCGCCTCCGATAATCAAGAGCGATTCGGGTAATTCTTTGTTTTCCAGAACTTCGCGGCTTGTCTGGAAATCGGTTTCTTTCAATCCCGGAATCGGTGGAATCGCGGCTTCCGAACCGGAGCAAAGAATAAGTTTTTTTGCATGGTAAACCACGTTATTACACAAAATACCAATCCCTTCATTCTCCATTCTCCATTCTCCGTTCTCTATTCCAATCGCTTCTCCAACAACAACTTCCACATTGGCTTCCGCCATTTTTGCTTTAATTCCGGCGATTAATTTCCGCACAATTTTATTTTTCCGGGCGATAATCTTACTCAAATCGAAGTCGATATTTTCGATGGAAAGGCCGTATTTCGCCGAATCTTTCGCCGATTGATACAATTTCGCCGAATACAAAAGCGTTTTTGTAGGGATACATCCTTCATTCAGGCACACGCCTCCCAGCGCTTTTTTCTCAAACAAAACCGTTTTCAAACCGTTTTTTCCTGCTACTTCGGCCGCTGTGTATCCGGCCGGGCCGCCGCCGATAATGGCTAGATCGTAAGTCATTTTTCTGTTGAATTTTTTGCAAAAATAGTTGAATTTTTGTGATTTTTATGTTTTGATGATGTATTTTTAGTCTCTTTCTTTTTCCTTTGCCCGTCCTGTCGACCAAGGGAGCGTAGCGACCGCGTGGAGACATCTGATTTTAATTTAGCTGCTATTGTTGTAAGTACAGGGATAATAATGAGAAAGTCAGATGTCTCGACTCCGCTCCGCTCCGCTCGACATGACGCGCTTCCCTTGTGAGTGATGAGAGAACAGCCTGTTCTCGGGTCACCTGCAAAACCCTGTGTTTAGCAGAGGCAACAGACCGCAGGTCTGAATAAGAATAACCCCCAATGAAGCGAAGCGATTGGGGGGTGCGAGAAATACATCGA
>JAISWY010000256.1 GCA_031270925.1 Candidatus Symbiothrix sp. | reverse complement strand
GCTTACAAGTAAGCAACGGAATAAATGTCGACAATGCTGTAATCCTTTTTGATAATCGCGCAAGCAACGATTTCGACCGTTTCGATTCGGAAAAAATGAGCAACAACCACGTCGCCATCCCCGAAATTTACACTTTGGCGGGAACGGAAAAAGCCGTCATCAACAGTTTCAACGGTCAAGCCGCCGACCGCGAATTTGCCCTCGGTTTCAAAACAGGAACGGCAGGTTCATTCAGCATCAGCGCAAGCACCTTAAACAATATCGCCAACGCCTGCCTGATTGACAAAACCGCCGAATGGGAATTTGATTTGACAAGCGGCGCATCCTACGAATTTACTTCGGATATTGCCGACAACGCCGACCGTTTCGCTATTGCTTTCCGCGCACCACAAGTCGTAACCGGCATCGCCAACATACAACCATCTCAACCGCAGGTATTCTATAATCTGATGGGACAAAAAGTGCAGGGAGCATTAAAAGCAGGCGTTTATATCGTGAAATCGGGAAACAGAGCAACGAAAGTGATCATTAAATAATTAAAAAACATAATTAAAAAAACAAATGAAATACATTAAAAAAGCAAGCCTTTTCTGCCTGCTGGGAGCGCTCTTGTCTGTAGCGCTTCCCGCGGCGGGAACAACCGGAAATGTAAGTCCCACCAAGGATACTTATGTACAGTTCAACAATGCAACGACTTCTTACGGCGACGTGAATATGCTTATCGTCAAATACAACGGCAGCGATACGCACCAGCAATCCCGCGTAGCCTTGTTTGAATTTGATTTGGCGCCTTACGCCGCGAACGTGTCGGCCGTTCAAAGTTTGAAATTCCATTTTGCCCTGCAATATTATTTCAACGCTAACGATCCGAGCGATATGAAGTTGAATATACTGAAAATCAACGGATTTACTTTTGACGAATCGCAGGAAAACAATACGGTTCAGAGCAATTATACGGCATCCGGCGTAAGTTCAACATTGCTTGGAGATGTTGCAGTGGAAAAAGCCAATTTCTACAATGTGGAATTTCAAATCACACTCGACAAGGCCCAGTTGCTTGCCGGAGTAAGCGCCGCCAACAGCAAAGTCGTTTTGGCGATAAAATGCTCTGCGGCCGGCTTGCAATATTCGCCATTCAATATTCACTCCAAAGAAGCAAATGATGCTTCGCTTCGCCCGTATCTTATCGTGGACACGGAGGGCGGAACAAGCGATCCGACCGATCCCGAAGATCCCGAAGATCCGGACATACCCGGCATCGTTTACGGCAATTATTTGTGGCGACCGCTGAAAGTCGGCGGTGGCGGCTGGGTAGTCGGTCTGTGGATTCATCCCACGGAAAGAGATTTGATGTATGTGCGAGCCGACGTTTCGGGCGCCTATCGTTGGGATGCGGCCAATCAAACTTGGAAACAGATTGTTACTTCTACGTCCATTCCTTCCGGTTTCGTGAGCTATGCGGGCTACGAAGGCGTAACAAGTATTTGCGGAGCGCCCTCCAATCCCAATATCGCTTATATGGCTTTCAAAAATCAAGTATTTAAAAGCGTCGATCGCGGCGATACGTGGACTTCGACCAATTATTATGGCGCCGGCACACCCACGATGGCCCCCAATGGCGTCGGCCGGCAGGAAGGCGAACGTTTGGTGGTCGATCCGAACAACAGCGAAGTAGTCTATTTCGGCAGCATCAACGGCGGCTTGTGGGCAAGCTACAACGGCGGCTCCGGCTGGCAGAAAATCAGCGCCATTCCCAACGGAACGGCCAACCACGGCGTCAATACCATTGTTTTCGACAAAAATTCGGGAACGACCAATTCGCGTACCAATAAAATTTTCGTAACCGTCGATGGTCAAGGCGTTTATCAAAGCGCCGACGCCGGAGCGAACTGGACGAAAATTTCCACCATCAGCAGTCCCCGCCCGCGCGACGCCGAATTGTCAAGCGACGGAACGTATTATGTCTGCTTCGCCAATGAAGACGGCGCTACGGGACAAGTCTGGAAATATTCTACGGCTGGAACATGGACGAGCATTACCCCCGGCGGCAACAAGAATTATTGGGATATTGCCGTCGATCCGACGAATAATCAACGGATTATGGTTGTCTGCAACAACGGTCAGAACGCCTATACTTCCACCAACGGCGGCACTACTTGGACTTCACAAGGCTCTTTCAAATTGAGCAGCAACGGCGTGGAATGGTTAGCCAAGCAAACAACCTATTGGTTGAGCGTGGGCGAAATACAGTTCGACCCCTTCGACGCGGGCAAAGTATGGTTTGCCGAAGGCTTCGGCGTTTGGTGGACAAAAGACCTGGCCGATTCGCAAATTCAGTGGGAAGAAGCGAGCCGAGGCATCGAAGAAACCTGCGGAAACACCGTTTTATCACCTCCGGGCGGCTATCCTTTGAGCGCACAATGGGATGTCGGCGTTTTCTGCCATATCAATCCCGACCAGTACAATGCCAAACGTGCGTGGCCGTCGTTTATGTCGGCATGGCATATCGACTATTGTGCGGCCGATCCGTCGTTTGTCGCCGCTGTTTTCCACAACCACATCAACGACAAGCTAAATACGAGCGCTTATTCATCCGACAAGGGACAGACTTGGACGAAATTCGCGTCGATTCCCACCGATTTTGAATACGGTTGCATCGCAGTGTCGGCCAACAGCAAAGACAATATCGTTTATCTTCCCGCCAATGGAAAATTGCCTTATTACACGACCAACAAAGGCTCGGCTTGGACGCAAGGCTCTTTTTCCGGCATTACTTCATCGGGATACACGAACTATCCCTCGTCCCGCAAACCATTGTGCGCCGACAGAGTAAACGCTTCGACCTTCTATTTCTATCACAACGACGGCATTTTCCGTTCGATCAACAGCGGCGCCACTTGGACGAAAATGAGCGACAGTCCCTTCCCCGGTCGCGCCAACATAATGATGAAAACGGTTCCCGGTCGCGCACAGGATTTGTGGATTGCCGAAGGAAAAACAGTCGGCAATCCTTCCGGTGGCTTGTGGCATTCGACCGACGGCGGCGCTACCTGGACGCAAATGTGGACTGCCAACAGCGGCTTGCAACAGGCTTTCAGCGTCGGCTTCGGGAAAGCGAAAACGGCCGACGGCTATCCCACGATTTTTGTAGCGGGCGTTTCCAACGGAACGCACGGCGTCTGGCGCTCGACCGATGCGGGAGTAACATGGACGCAAATCTGCGATTACCCCTTGGGCATTTACGGTTTTGTGGACGACATCGACGGCGATAAAGATACCTTCGGAAAAGTATATATCTGCTTTGGCGAAGCCGGATTTGCTTACGGCGTGGAATCCACTTCAACGGCCATCCAAGAAATAACATCGAAGGGCATAGCCATTGATTATCGGGATAATGATTTGACTGTCAGGAATATACAAAAGCCGACCGAAATGCGTATCTACAATACGATGGGTGCGTTGGTCTGCGCCCGACAATCCGATAGCGATTTTTCCATTAATTTATCCGGTTGGTTGTCGGGAGTTTTCATCGTAAGCCTCAACGACGGCGAGCAAGCGGTTTCTTATAAAATTATTCATTAGTAACAATTAAAATATACTTTAGTATTCACTTTAAAATTAATTTATCATGAGAACATTAAAATTTTTTAGTTTTTTATTTTTAGCTGGGCTTTTTGCTCCGGCGTATGCGGGAACGGATGATTTGCTTTTGTATGATTTCGACAACACGGTTCCGGGCACTGTGGGTTCATCCACATGGCCGTGGGTAGCATGGGGCGGATTGAGTATTAACGATGGGAAAAACGATGGAACAGGCGCAGTATCCGATCCGGGCTTTTTGGGAAACAAAGTAGCCAAAGTTACTTACGACGGCGCCGGCAAAACGGGTGCATTTCTTTTGCCCATGCCCGGTACATACAACAGCAACGATTTTAATGGATGGTCGCTCAATTTCAAATCGGCTGATGCGGCAGGACTTATCTTCTATTTCACGATTGAAGATGGAAGCACCTACAAAGGCAATTGGACTTTTGCAAGCCTTCCCGCATACACCGGCGGCGGCGCATGGCAAACCCTCTATTTCCCGTTATTGGAAGCACAGAAAAACTTCATTTTCGACCGGATTTGCCTCTCGTTTACCAGCCATTCCACTTTGGGCGCTTTCACGGGCTATATGGATGATATTACTTTGTTGAGAAATGCTACCGGTATTGTTGATCATACCATCGACGCAAGCGAAGTATGGAGCAATAACGGCAGGCTGAACGCCCGCAAGCTGAACGGCCAAACAAAAGTGAAAGTCTATACCCTTACCGGTCAGGAACTTTACAGTACGGTGGCCGATTCCGAATTTTCGGTTTCTTTGAATTACCAAGGCCTAGCATTCGTTGCTTTGGATAACGGTTCGGCCGTCCATATCAAAAAAGTGATTTTAAAATAATAAGATGGAGAAACGGTGTTGAATTACGAATCGTTTTTTCATGATTCAACACCGTTTTTAGAATATCAACTTTAAATTTAATAACAAATGAATAATACCGGAAAATTGTCAAAATTTCTGTGGCTGTTTTTTCTGGCTTTCTCGTTGCCCTTATCGGCGCAAAACACGCTGCAAGTGATAGGAACGATAGTCGATTCAAGCGACAGTCCGCTCATCGGAGCTTCGGTTTCGGTCAAAAATTCCACGAAGGGAAGCATTTCCGACATGGACGGCAACTTTGCCTTGGAGCTTCCATCCAACGCTACGCTCGTGGTCAAATACATGGGTTTCGCCACGCAGGAAGTGAAAGTGGCGGGACAAAAAGCCTTGCGCATCGTTCTCGAAGAAGATTCCAAAATGCTGAACGAAGTAACCGTAACGGCTTTGGGCATCAAGCGGGAGAAAAAATCGTTGGGCTACGCCATCGGCGAAGTGAAAGGCGACGAACTGATAAAAGCGAAAGAAACCAACGTCATCAACGCCTTGGCCGGAAAAGTTCCCGGCTTGATTATCAGTCAGACGGCAGGCGGCCCGGCCGGAAGCGCCCGCGTATTGATTCGCGGGAACACCGAACTTTCGGGCAATAACGAACCGCTCTACGTGGTGGACGGCGTGCCACTCGACAATACCAATTTCGGTTCGGCCGATACTTACGGTGGCTACGATTTGGGCGACGGTATTTCCAACATCAATCCCGACGACATCGAAAATATCTCGGTGCTGAAAGGCCCGGCGGCCTCGGCGCTTTACGGCAGTCGCGCTTCCCACGGGGTCATTCTGATTACGACCAAAAAAGCCGGCGGCAAAAAGAAACTCGGCATCGAACTCAATTCGACAACTACTTTCGACCGGCAATTAACTCAATACGATGTACAATCGACTTACGGACAGGGTTCCGACGGGCGTATCGGCACGAACGACCTCGTGGCCACCTCCTCCAACTGGGGGCCGAAATTAGACAGCGGCCTGTTTCTCGACTGCTTCGACGGAGTGCGCCGTCCCTACCAATTCATCGAAAACAATATCAACGGATTTTTCAGAACAGGCGTAACAACTACTAATACATTGATACTCAACTCGGTACAAAACAATACAGGCCTGCGCCTGTCCTATACCAACCTGTTGAACGAAGACATTGTGCCGAACACGGGCATGAGCCGCAATACCGTCAATTTGCGGGCGACTTCCAAATTTCTCAATCGCTTGGATTTGGATGTGAAAATGAATTACGTGCGCGAGGATGTCAAAAACCGCCCGGCGCTATCGGGAAGCGGTTACAACATCGGCAAAAATTTGATGACGCTGGCCACTACTTTCGATCAGGAATGGCTGAAATCATACGCGAACGAAAAAGGCGAATATAACGACTGGAACGGTTACGACCAATACCATCTGAATCCCTATTGGGTGATTTACGCGATGGAAAACACGTCGGTCAAAGACCGCTTTTCGGGTTCGAGTTCGGTGAATTATAAAATCAACGAAAAATTCAATGTCCGAGTCAATGGCGGCGGCGAAATAAACGTGTTTGAATTTATGAACTACGCGCCTTATTCCACGCCCGGCTCCGACGAAACCGGTTCACTCGAAAAGCGTTTTGCCAAAAACTACACCTACAACGTGGAATTGATGGCAGGCTACAAAGACAAGTTCGGATTGTTTGACCTGGGCGCCAACGCGGGCGGTAACATCTTCTATGTCAATAACGTAACGAACACCATTTCGGCGCAGGAGAATATCATGCGCAATTCCACCGCCCTGCAAAGTTTCCTCACGAAGGAAACCGACGAAAGCTCCTATCGCAAGCAAATCAATTCGGTTTTCGGTATGATTAATCTCGCTTACAACGATTTTCTCTATTTAGACGCCACGATTCGCACAGACAAATCATCGACTTTGCCGGCCGACAACAATGTTTACACTTATCCGTCGGTATCGGGTTCGTTCCTCTTTTCGGAATTGCTTCCTTCGATGAATAAATTGCTGTCTTATGGCAAATTGCGCGTTTCGGCGGCGCAGGTAGGTAGCGATACCAATCCCTATCAGTTGCATTTGAATTACAATGCGCCCGACAAACCCTACGGTAATATCCCTTACGCCACCGTCGATAACCGGATGTATGCCACCGACGACCGCGCACGGGTTCCGAACAAAAACTTGAAACCCACGCGCACCAATTCAGTCGAACTCGGTGCGGATTTCAAATTCTTTCAAAACCGCATCGGATTGGAATTGACGTATTACACGCAAAACAGTAAAGATCAGATTTTGTATTTACCCATTTCCAACGCAACGTCTTTCAACGAAAAATTGGTCAATGCGGGAAACATCGAAAACAAGGGTCTTGAAATTTCTTTGACCACCATTCCTGTTGAAACAAAAGATTTTACGTGGAATTTGGATTTCAATTTCGCCAAAAACAGCAATCAGGTAGTTGCGTTGGCGGCGGGTCTGAACCGTTTCGCCTTGGCGAAAGCCCAATATCTCGACGTAACCATCAACGCGCTTGAAGGCGCCAACTACGGAGCCATCATGTCGTCCAAACAGTTTGAACGCAACGAAAACGGCGATTTGATTATCGACGCCAACACCGGTTTCCCCGTTGTGTCGAACAATACCGACGCCAAAATATTAGGCAACGCGATGTGGGATTGGACAGGCGGTATCAGCACGGCTCTGCATTACAAGAATTTCGTTCTTTCCTCGATTATTGATGTGAAAGTGGGCGCCGATTTGTATTCGATGACGGCTCGTACGCTTTACACTACAGGAAAATCGAAAGCGACGCTCGAAGGTCGCGACGGCTGGTATATGTCGGAAGAACAGCGATTGGAAGCCGGTGTGGTGGAAAACCAATGGACGCCATCAGGCGGCTTGCTTGTCGAAGGCGTAGTACAAACGACCGACGCCGGCGGCAATGTAACTTGGTCGCCCAATACCCGTTATGTCGATCCTCAGGAATATTGGAATTATGTAGGAACCAACGATCCGAGCTTCTTCATCTTCGACAACAGTTATGTGAAGGTGCGCGAAATCACGTTCGGTTACACCTTGCCGAAAAAATGGATTGGCAAGTTTGCCGACGATATTTCCCTGTCGTTCGTTGCCCGCAATCCGTTTATCATCTGGAAAAACATTCCCAATGTCGATCCCGATTCCAATTACAACAACGGCACGGGTATGGGCTTGGAATGGGGTTCGTTGCCCTCGCGCAAAAGTTTCGGTTTCAATTTGAATGTTAAATTTTAATTTGGTAAAAATATGAAAATCACAATAAAAAAAATTCTGTTAGTCATTCCCGTAATGATGTTGTTTTTTCAGTCGTGTAACGATTTTACCGAACTGAACGAAGACCCGACCAAATGGACGAATGTCGATCCGAACAATCAACTCACTTATGTCGAGCTGGTTAGTTGGTCGAATATGACCCCGGCCTACACGATGTTCGCTTACCTTTCGCCTTTCGTACAACACTTTCAGGGCGAATGGAACGCGAGCAACTACGGCGGCCTGTACAAAAAGAACGATCAGGTTTCCAAATTGCTTTGGGACAGAAGTTATACTTACGCCATCAAAAATTTGGAGGATATTCTCTATAAAACCGAAGGCGAAGCAAGCTGGAGCAATGTCCGGCAACTCGCCCGCATCTTGCGCGTATGGTATTTCATGATTCTGACCGATACTTACGGCGATGTGCCTTATTTTCAAGGAGGAAAAGGCTACACCCAAGATATTTCGATGCCGGCTTACGATTCGCAAGAACTGATTTACAAGGATTTCCTCAAAGAATTGAAAGAAGCCGAGCTTGCCTTGAATAGCGACGGCGGCCTCATTACGGGCGATATTATTTACAACGGCGATATCGACCGGTGGAAGCGTTTTGCCAACTCCCTGCGTTTGCGCCTCGCTTTGCGAACGGTGTATGCCGCTCCCGACTTAGCCAAAAGTACGGTGGAAGAGATTCTGGCCAATCCCGTCGGATTACTCCTCTCGGCCGACGACGACGCTTTGGTTAAATACATGGAAATCAACGAGTCGAGCAACAAGGAATTTCGCCGCAACGCTTTGGCGCAATCGTGGCGGCCGACCAATCCCAACGACGAACCGACGAGCCAGATTATTTCTTCCGTGTTTTTCAATTACATGATGACTACCGGCGACCCGCGCCTGCTTCGTATCGCTCGCTGTTACGCCAATCCGAAAAACGCGCTCGATCCGCAAGATCGCATTGATATTACCGACGAAGTGGTGGAGCAGGGCATGGACTTTTTCCTTCCGGTCGATCCGGGTTTCTTTTGGTACAGTCCGTGGCCGTCTAAAGGTTTCGACAGCAAGCTGGCCGGAGTATATGTTCGCGCCAATTTGCGCCCGCAAATCAACAACGCTTTCTTGAAAGGCGTTTCGCCCGGCGTATTTATGACTTATGCCGAAACGCAACTGTTGATGGCCGAGGTAGTTAGCCGTTGGGAAGATTTGACGCCTACCGGTGCAAGTCCCGAAAACTACTACGAAACCGGTGTTGCCGCCGCCATGAATTTCCTGTTGAAATACGGAGTACATGCTTATGCCGGCAACGAAATTGCCGATTATTTGGCGGCCAATCCGCTTCCGTGGCAACCGGAAGGCCGTTTGAAAGCGATTAACGAACAGTTGTGGATATTGCATTTCAACAATCCGCCCGAAGCGTTCGCCAACCAGCGCCGTTCGGGTTATCCCGAATTGAAATCATCGCGCGAATACGGCGCCATTACATTTCAATCGGAAACGATTCCGCGCCGCTTGTGCTATCCGCTCGAAGAAAGCGCTTATAACAGAGAGGCAATAGGCGTGGCATTGGAAAAAATGGGCGGATTCGATGATTGGAATGCCAAAGTGTGGTGGGACAAGAAATAATTGAGAGTTGAAAATGAAAAATTGAAAATTGAAAATGAAAAGGTTTATAGTAATAGCAATGGTTTTAATGGCGGGATTGGCGGTTTTCCAATCCTGTGAGCCGGAAATTGAATTACCGGTATTGACCGACGACGAATATCCGCGCATTATCGGGCAATGGCCGGAAAAAAGCGGCAATCAACTGGGTATGACACAAGGATATACCGATGTGGAATTTACGCATTACGTGCAGTTTACTCCATCGAACTTATGCAAAGGCCAGTGGTATCTCAACGGCGTGGAATATGCACAGGGAACAACGTTTAAGTTCACGCCCGAAACGGCCGGCGAATACAATATCAAGCTCATAGTGAGTACGTCGAAATATCAAACCTCGCGCGAAATGATTCTATTTGTTAAGGAATCGCAGCAAAATTAAAATTTGTATCAAAATGAAGCGAATCACAAAATTAGTATTGATTATGGGGGCGGCTGTCGGCTTTTGTTCGACAGCCATGGCCGACCGTGCAAGTCTGCGGGAGAGAATAGATAATTGGCCGAACCGTTCGACTGCCGGCGAAAATCTTCGCAGTACCACCGATGCGGAAGACAATACGCCTCCGGGCGAACCTGATTTCGGCTCTGTTGGCGGCGGCTTGCTGTTTGTTACATTGGCCGGTTTCGGTTACGGCTTCACCTTGAAAAAAAGATCATGCACAGAAAAATAATGCTCATGTTCCTTTTGGGCGGTCTGTGCTGCTCATTCGGATTGGCCCAACAATCGTCCATCTACAAAAACGGATGGATCGATTTCAATAAAAACGGCAAAAAGGACGTTTATGAAGATCCTTCGGCGCCGATCGACGAGCGGGTAAAAAACCTGCTCTCGCAAATGACTTTGGATGAAAAGACCTGTCAGCTGGCCACGCTCTACGGAAGCGGGCATGTGCTGAAAGATTTTGCTCCAACCGACAATTGGAAAAACGAAATCTGGAAAGACGGTATTGCCAATATCGACGAACAATCCAACGGCATTGTGCATTTTGGAAAAGCCGCCGTGTCGTATCCTTTCTCCGAGAGCGTGAAAACACGGCAGGCTTTTCAAAGATGGTTTGTGGAAGAAACCCGCTTGGGCATTCCGGTCGATTTTACCAACGAGGGCATTCGCGGAATTTGTCATACGAAAGCCACCATGTTTCCGGCTCAATGCGGTCAAGGCGCTACGTGGAACCGTGATTTGATACGGCAAATCGCCGAAGTTACGGCAAGCGAAGCCAAAGTTCTGGGCTACACGAATATCTATTCGCCGATTCTCGATTTGTCACGCGACCCGCGTTGGGGGCGGGTAGTGGAATGTTACGGAGAAGACCCTTATCTGGCCGGCGAACTCGGCCTGCAAGCCATCCGAGCCATTCAATCGGAGGGATTGGTTTCAACGCCCAAGCATTTTGCGGCATACAGCATCCCCGTGGGCGGAAGGGACGGAGATACGCGCACCGACCCCAATATTTCCGAACGAGCCATGCGCAGCTTGCTCTTGGAACCTTTCCGCAAGGGCTTTCAGGAAGGCGGCGCCATGGGTGTGATGAGTTCGTATAACGATTACAACGGCGAACCGATAGCCGGAAGCTACCATTTTCTCACGGAAATTCTCCGCCATGAATACGGATTCAAAGGATACGTCGTTTCCGACAGCGAATCGGTCGAATTTTTGCAGACCAAACACCGTGTTGTCGATAATCCCGAAGACGGCGCGGCGCTGGCAATCAACGCCGGACTGAATGTGCGAACGCATTTCACACCGCCGCAAGCCTATATTCTTCCGGTGCGCGAAGCTGTAAAACATGGTAAAATCAGCATGGAAACGATCGATGCGCGAGTGTCGGATGTTTTGCGCGTAAAATTCCGGCAAGCTTTATTCGATAATCCGTACAAAGGCGATGAGGTGGAATGTGAAAAAATCGTTCACAGCCAAAAGCACGCGGATTTGTCGATGCAGGCGGCTCTGCAATCCATTGTTTTGTTGAAGAACGACACCGTAGAGAAGCACGACCGAGCCTCTCTACCCTTGTCGAAAAATTTGAAAAAGATTGCCGTTATCGGCCCCAATGCCGATGAAGTCGATAACCTGATTTGTCGTTACGGGCCGGCTCAAACCGCTATCCGAACGCCTTATCGCAGCATTCAATCTTATCTGCCGAACGCCGAAGTGAATTATGCCAACGGCTGCGATATTATCGACAAATACTTTCCCGAAAGCGAATTATACGATGTTCCGCTCGACGAGGAAGAACAAGCGAAAATCAACCAAGCGGTAGAATTGGCGAAAAATTCGGAGGTAGCGATTCTCGTGTTGGGCGGTAATGAAAAGACCGTTCGAGAGAGCCGTTCGCGCACGAGCCTCGATTTACCGGGGCGACAAAACCAACTCTTGAAAGCGGTTTATGAAAGCGGCACGCCTGTT
>JAISWY010000240.1 GCA_031270925.1 Candidatus Symbiothrix sp. | reverse complement strand
CTTTATGCCCCTTGGGTATTAAGGGTTGCAGGTCTTTCCCATCCAAACTGACACGCAGCGTGTCGAACCACATTTTTTGGAAGTCTTTCCCTTCGTCCAAGTGCGCCGTATCGCCCTCCACCTTCATCATAACGGCGACGAAATCGGCATCGCGTGCCGAAACACGAAATTCTTTCTTCATCCACGTGGTGCTCCTGATGTCAGCGGAATCTTCACGGATTACAGTCATGGCTTTATCAAAGGTTTTTGCGTAAAGCATGGCTTTCCCGATGTTTTCACTGCGGGTGTTCAGGCTGATGTTTATTTCCTTTGCGGGTTGTGGTATTTCAAAAGTTTTGTATTGCGCATATATGATGGGTTTCACGATTATTTCCTCATAGCCCTGTAAACGCCATGGATGTTTCCCCTCGATAACCTGCGTTGTATCCTTGATTTTAGTAACTCCAAAAATATCCCATGAAGTGTCGTCCTTATCCGCTCTCTGGCTGCAAGAAGCGAATGAGCCGGATAAAAGAATGTAAAAAAACAGGAATGTCTTCTTCATCGTTGATTATTTTTTAACGGCTTCCACAGAATAAGCAAGCGTGTTCATATCAACTGCTAACACTTACCTGCTTATTCCATGGAAGCGATATTTTAATATGTATTTGTTGTTCCCCAAGAATTACCTTGTTGCGAATTAAATGATCCCAAGTATCTTCCATCTTCGCTATATACTACCCACATATCCCAGGAAATTGGTGTGAGAAAGAAAGCATTATTGCAGGCATCGTAATTGGATTTATCCATTATATCAAATAGACAATTTTGAAAATTCTTCTTGGTGTTTTCTGACATAACATCGACGAAATAACCAACCGGATTAATACTATTTACAACATCCAATAATCCCTCCCAGAAACTTGTTTGAGTAAACCTATGGCTCCAATTGCTGAGATCCTCATAATATTCATATTTTTTTGGATCAAAATTCTTAATTTCACATTCCAAATCATCCATTGTATAAGTTATACCCATAGTTCCTCCCCAGTTAACATAACCACCACCCCAAGTGCCGTTGTCGCACATTGTATTAAATTCTGTCTCAGTGTATGGATCTCCATAGGTTCCGGTACCCCCGCCCACTAACGAGCGTTGCTCTTCTCTACCAATAACCGACATTTTTACTGCCAAGTCATCCAAAATCGAAATTTTTCTCAATTCTCTTTTCATAATTGTTTGTTTTTAAATTGTTTATAAATAACCCCCGAAAGGGTTGTTTTGTTTTTATATTGTAAATCTTCCTATATCAGCCCCAGCCACGTTAAATGATTTTTGTCCGACGAGCAAATAAGCGACAGTCCGAGTCCGGAAAGGCCGCTAAACAAACCGGCATCTCCTTTCGCCAATGCCTGTTCCATGGCTCGTTGCACCAAGGCTGTTTCAATGTCGTTCCCCGTAACGGAATGGAGGCGAATACGTTCCGCATCCGCCTGAAACAAGGCGTTTGCAACGATGCTGTTATTTACCTCAATCCATTTTTCGGGGAATAAGGCTTGTGTTTTGTAAAAAAAATTGAACCACCCCCAAGGATCGTCTTTGATGCAGTGAGAATCGAACAACTTTATGTTTTCCTCAAATGCCTTGCGGGCTTTTTCCGAAACATCTCGCAAGTCGTACAGCAGGTTCAGCGCGTAGGGAAAACAATAGGGAGTACGCATCAGTTGCAATTCCGTCAGAAGCACCACTTTTTCGATTATTTCTTTGATTTTGTCAGGCTTCTCGCTATCTTTTATCCTGAGGGCAAAATAGCGTCCTATACCGATTGTCTGTTTGAAAGAGGATAAATCGCTGAAAGTTATCGTATGTTTTATCAAAAGATTGTCGAAATCTTCCAGAATCTCATCGGGGTTGGCGCCGAAATAGTCGTTTTGTATCAGGTAGGCGATTCCCGTCCCCATTCCGCTCAATCCGTAAGGATAATTAACGGGGCTTTTCCCTTTCATCTGCTTTTGGGCTTCTTCAATCAAATCGAAGGCAAAATCAGTATATATTTCTTGTTTCGACCAACGGGCATAATGGCACAAGAAAACGGCTATCCCGATTTTTCCACGATACAATCCCGGAAAATAAGGTATCTGTTTTTCCTTGTAAAAACGGTCGGCGATGCGACTTAAAAAATCTTCGATATGTTTCATTGCGTAAAAATTACAACCCCAAAGGTTTATTTAAGTTTAAAAATCCGTTTTGATACAATCCGTCCATGACTTCTTTCATGAAAAGGAAATAGAGGTCTGTCGGGAACACCGACAATTCCACCATCTTTTTCATGGCGGGTATGAATTTCCCCGTCAGTTTATGTTTTATCTCTTCATTGTCATCTAATTTTGACAACAGGTAGTCGATAAACTCCTGATAGATCACGTGCGCCATTTTTTGGGATTCCGGCAGGGTAACATAGCTTGTCTGCTTTTCGGATGTTCGGTACCAAACCAATACTTCGCGAAGATTTTCCATTTTCCCGATTTTTACAACGTCTGTCCAAAATTTGGTATCGACCGCAAAATGATAGCCCCGCTTGTAGCGAATATGGTATTTGTCGATAACCTCCTTACGGAAAAAGCAGGTGGGGTTGAACACAGGACTCGTTTGCCGCCTCAAATATTCAAG
>JAISWY010000377.1 GCA_031270925.1 Candidatus Symbiothrix sp. | reverse complement strand
GTAAATGAAACTCAATTTATCTTCGGCGCCAAAGATTTCGATAGTGAAAACTATGGCTCTCGCGGCGCTCAATGGTGGTTGTGGGTCAGCGACGGCACGGAAGCAGGTACACAATTGATTTATCAATGCGATACCAAATTTCCGGGACAGGACAATACCACTTCGCAAAGTCCGTATTGCCGCGTCGGGCGCAAAGTATTCTTTAAAGCCGATAACAAAGACGGTACGGTAGGCGAGGAACTTTGGGTAACCGACGGCACGGAAGCCGGCACCGTATTTGTCAAGGATATTAATACGGAATCAATCGCTACCGGAACGGCTAATTCGGCTATTGATAATATGATCAACTTTTATAACGAAAAACTGTTTTTGAAAGCGTTTTCCATCGAAAGCAGCAACGAACCTTGGGCGAGCGACGGCACGGAAGCAGGAACTTATCAGATTTTTGATTCCAACCCGACATTTGAAGAAAGCGGTTTCCCGCGCGGAGGCGGAGCATCGGATGCCGGCGCCTTCCCTTACGATGGGAAAATATATTTCAGAGGATATACGTTGGAAACCGGATGCGAATTGGCATGTACCAATCTGGACAGAGAAAACTTTACCATTTTCGACATCAGCCGGAACGAACCGACCGCCGATAATCAGAGCTTTGCCGACGTTGGCGTTGAATTTGACGGAGTTTATATGTTTTGCGCCGCAACCGGTTTCGACGCAACAAAACCGACTAACTTCGGCGGAGAACTTCATTATACCGATGGCGAAACGATAAGCATGCAATCGGATATGGCGCCGGGCTCAATCAGCAATTGGGTAAAGGAACTTACCGTGGCGTCGGGAAGTTTGTATTGGTGGAACGAAAGCGGCGACTTGCCGGAATACAAGCAAAAATTATTCAGAATCGACAACAAATCCCAATTCCCCGTGCGCGTTTCCGATCTTGAACCGGATGGCGACAAAATCCACTCGTTACGCAATTTGGGCGGCGATCTTATCTTTGCAACCAACGATGAAAACCGCAGTTTGTATGCTTATCATTATCGAAAAGAAGGTTTCGATCCCGAGAAAGACGCCGATAATCTGGATATTGAATTTAGAACCCGCGCCGAGATTGCCGCAGGTATCCAACAGCCCAAGACAGTAACAAAGGCGATTGTTTATCCTAATCCAGCCAAAGATAAATTCGGTTTCAATGTTCAAGGACAAGTTACAAGCGTGAAAATTCTCGACATTACCGGAAGGTTTATGAAAGAAGAAGCACGGCCTGCCGGCAATACGGTAAACGTATCTTCCCTTGCAAAAGGTATTTATAAAGTTGTGATTACAACTACGGAAGGAATTTCCACTTCAAGTTTAATCATTAAATAGTAGTATTGAATGGTCAATAACAAACTATTCGGAGTGGCAACATTTTTAGTTGCCACTCTTTATTCTATGATTGCTTACGGACAAAACACGATTTCAATATCGGGGAATGTATCGGACTCCAAAAGCAAGGAACCGCTTATCGGCGTTTCAATCATAGAAAAAGGAACGACAAAGGGAACAATAACCGATTTGAACGGAAACTTCCTTTTGCAAGTTAGGTCCAATGCCAGCCTTGTTTTCAGCTATATGGGATATAGCAGTAAGGAAATTGTCGTTGCTAACGACAAGGAACTGACCGTTTTGCTGGAAGAAAAAAACGAATTGCTGGATGAAGTGGTGGTTATCGGATACGGCGTTCAGAAGAAAAGCGATATAACGGGGGCGATATCTTCCGTTTCGGGCAAAGATATTAACAATGTTCCGGTAGCGTCGGCTTTGCAGGCCTTGCAGGGAAAAGCTGCCGGTGTGAACATTATTCAGAATACAGGAGCGCCCGGCAGCAACACCACAATCAAGATAAGAGGCACCGGAACCATCAACAATGCCGATCCGCTTTATGTGGTGGATGGCTTTATTGTTGATGGAATCAACCACTTGGCTCCGAATGATATTGCCAATGTTGAAATATTGAAAGACGCCGCTTCAAGCGCCGTATATGGAGCGCGAGGCGCCAACGGCGTTGTTGTGGTAACAACCAGAAGCGGGGAAAAAGGCGCTACGCAAATCACGTTCGACAACTACGCCGGTTTTTTGAGTCCTTGGAAAACAATACCGGTAATGAATATCGAACAGTATGCGTTGATGCGGGACTACATTGACGGATTAACCAACTATTCCGTCGAAGGCCAACTGTATTATTCCAAAGATCCAAGCACCGGGGAATTTTATTATGATCAAAGTAAATTCCACCGGGTGGATACAATCCGAAATAATTCGCCCGCTAATTGGTGGGATGCGATTACCCAAACCGGATTTAAGCAGCAGTATAACTTGTCGGTATCGGGTGGAAACGAGAAGAATAAATATCGCGTCAGCGCAAGTTATTACGACGAAAAGGGAATTGTGAAAACTGCCGAATACAGTCGTTTCAATGTGCGCATGAATCTGGATAATCAACCGGCGTCGTGGCTGAATCTGAACGCCAACATGATATATACCAATGAAGACCGCCAAATTGTGCCGGAAGGCACGGGCAGTATCCTGAAAAGAGCCTTGTTCCAAAATCCGATGGTATATACCTACGATTCAAAAGGATATTATTCGGGCGATCATCCCATCGCGGTTTTAAATCGCAATCACAACGAGTTGCAGCGGCATCGCATTGACATGAATCTGAGTCTCACGGTTCAACCGGTAAAATGGCTGACCTATCAATTCAAAATATCGGATTACGTCGTTCCCGAAAACCGGTCGAATTTCAATGAGGTAAATAAATTGGACGAGGATTTTCAAATGCCCTACGATCTTACGAACGTTTATAAGCATCAAAGTCTGGCTAACAAATGGGAAATCAATAATCTGTTTACATTTGCGTGGAGTAATGATATTCACGACATAACGGCATTGGGCGGTCAAACCTTGGAAGGTTACATGTATGGCTTTCAGGAATCGAGCCGGAAAGGAACGGCCGGCAATTCGTCCGATTTGTGGTATTTGTCGAGCGCCTATACGGGCGACAAAACCAACGGCTACGATCGTCCGTGGACTGCCGTGGGCTTTGTCGGACGAATCATTTATAATGTGCTTGACCGTTATCTGTTCCAAGCGAATATCCGCGCGGACGCCTCGTCCATTTTCAACAAAGAGGAAAGATGGGGCTATTTTCCATCCCTTTCCCTTGGATGGAAATTTTCGTCCGAACCTTTTATGCAAAATGCCGATTGGCTTTCCTTGGGAAAACTCCGCGCCGGCTGGGGACAGTTGGGAAACAACCGGATCGACGAGATGTCCCGTTATACGCTTATAAATACGCAATATAATTACCCGTATGGCGTGGGCAATCATATTCTGTATCCGGGTTCTACCGCAACGACCATCGGCAACCCGAATATCCATTGGGAAAAAACGGAAACTTACAATATCGGGCTTGATCTCGGATTTTTTAACAACCGCTTGAGTATAGGAATCGAAGCTTTCGATAAATTGACTACCGATATGCTGTTGCGCGTTCCTGTTATGCTGTCGGTGGGGCTTGACAACGCTCCGATGACCAATGCAGGCTCGGTCAGCAATCGAGGCGTGGAATTTACGGCGAATTATAAAAACAAAATAAACAAATTCCGGTATGAAATCGGATTCAATATATCCTACATAAAAAACAAGGTAACCGCTTTGGGTACGGGCAATGAGCCGGTTTATGGAGCATGGATGGACGAATCGAGTATGCTTGACTTTGCAACCAAAACCGCCGTCGGAAAACCCATCGGCAGTTTCTTCGGCTATGTAACGGACGGTATGTTCAATACTTACGAGGAAGTAATGGCAAGCGCTCAATACGAATACGGAAAAAACATTTGGGAACAGACAACGAAACCGGGCGATTTCCGCTTCAAGGACTTGAATGACGACGGATACATCACGGCCGAAGACCGAACTTATCTCGGTTCGCCTCTGCCCGATTTTGTATTCGGCATACCCCTTTCATTCAGTTACGCAAACTTCGATTTGAATCTGTTCTTGCAAGGACAAACCGGAAACAAGATTTTCAACGTAATGGATTATTATTTGAACAATGCAGCCGGCAATAATAATCTTTATGCCGATTTACGCGATAAGCATTGGTCGGGACAATTGCGGGACGATCGAAAATTCTTTCCCTTGAACCTGAACGCTTCGGTTCCCGATCTCAGGCCTTCCGACCTTGCCCGTAATTTCCGAGCTTCCGATTTTTTTGTGAAAGACGGCTCCTATCTACGTCTTCAAGAACTTCGATTCACTTATAATTTCGATGAAAAAGTAAGCGCCAAATTGCATTTATCGAATTTATCCGTATTTTTTGGAGCCTATAACTTGCTTACCTTTACGCGATACAACGGATTCGACCCGGAAGTAGGGAAAGTAACGGGAACGGAAGGTAATAATCTCAATATGGGCGTCGATCACGGAAATTATCCGCAGGCTCGCACTTTTACCTTAGGATTAAAAATTACTTTGTAATCATGAAAAAATATCAACATAATATGAATAAGACTTTATTCAAAATACTGGCGGCGAGTTGCACATTAATATTGTTGGCCGGATGTAATGATTTTTTGGAACAGAATGTTCTCGGAAGTTCGACCGACGAAAATTTTTATGATACCCAATATAAGTTACAAGCTGCCTTAGACGCAAGTTACGACATCTTGCAAACAGATCTTTTCAACGAGTGCGAATGGCGCTTTGGCGACGCTTGCGCCGACGATGTATGGGGTGGCTACGAAGG